>JAGTVG010000506.1 GCA_018224645.1 Cyclobacteriaceae bacterium | reverse complement strand
CCTGGAAACCGGCCGGGCACTTGTGGATGAGGCGGGTTTTCTCATTGGCCGGGTCATTTCAAATAAACGCCTCAGTTCCGGTAAAAGGGCCACCATCATGGATTTCGGAGTTAACCTCCTCTTTACCTCTTTCTGGTACAACCATAAGATAAATCCCGCCCAATCCACCACGGATTATCTTGAGGATATGGAAATTTTCGGCCCCCTTTGCATGAATATTGATGTGATCAGGGAAAGCATCAGTCTACCCCCCATGAAAAAAGGTGATTATGTGGTGGTTCAGAATGTGGGTGCCTATAATATGACACAATGGATGCAATTCATCACCCTGCGACCGAATATCGTGTTGATTGATAAGGAAGGGAATATCCATCTGGTCAGGAAAAAGGAAACGACAGATTATATAAACAGCATGGAATCAGTTCCGGAACATTTAACCACATTTAACCTTTAGGGACGCGGGAATGAAACCTGTTCTTTCATATCTTCGCCCGTTGATTGGATCGATCATATTCAGTTATTCACAGGTCTTTTTCTCCAGGAATGTCTATTTTGCCGTACTGCTGATCCTGGTTACTTTTTTTGATCCGGTTACCGGAATGGCAGGGCTTGTCTCAGTCCTTGCTGCCAATTTTTTTGCCTGGACATTAGGCTTCGATAAACAGTCGATCATACACGGTGACTATGGATTTAACAGCCTCCTGGTTGGACTTGGATTGGGTATCCTGTATAATCCTTCCTTTCCGTTTTTCCTGCTTCTCATCGTCGCCTCGTTATCAACCTTTATATTCACCATTGTGGTGGCTGGAATTTTATCAAAATACAGGCTGCCCTATTTAAGCATACCATTTCTGCTGGCTATATGGACTTTTATACTTGCTTCCAGGAATTTTGAAACATTGACAATCAGCGCCCGCGGGGTTTATAAACTGAATGAATTATTCGCGACAGGAAAAAACATCCTGGTATATTCCTATCAAATTTTAAATCAGATACCGCTTCCCGAGGTGATCAAGGTTTATTTCAAATCGCTGGGAGCGATCCTGTTCCAATTCAACATGTTGTCAGGGATCATCATATCCGTCGGGTTGATTATCTTTTCTAGGATCGCTTTTTTATTATCCCTGCTTTCTTTCATCCTGGCATATTATTTTTTCACGATCATGGGAGCTGATCTGAATATGCTCAGTTACAGCTATATCGGATTCAATTTTATCCTCTCCGGAATTGCCCTCGGAGCATTTTATCTGATCCCCTCCAGAGAATCATTTCTTTGGACTTTCCTGCTGATCCCGGTATTGCTTATTCTGACAGCCTCCCTGAATAGTTTGTTTTATTCCCTTCAATTGAGTATTTACAGTCTGCCATTTAACATAGTGGTAATTTCATTCCTTTATGTACTGAAACTCAGGTTTCATCCAGGCAAACTGGCTGAAGTACCGGTTCAGCATTTCCAACCCGAGGCCAACCTTTACCATCATGTTACTGGATTACGCAGGTTCCGGTTTTTCAGGCCACTATCCATTGGACTTCCGGTATATGGGAAATGGTTTGTCAGCCAGGGATATGATGGTTCCATCACACACCGGGGTGACTGGAAAGAAGCCATAGACCTGGTGATCAAAGATGCAGAGGGCAAAACCTATGAAAAGGCAGGTATCCTGCCGGAACATTATTATTGTTATGATAAGCCGGTGGTCGCTCCTGCCGATGGTGAGGTGATCGATATTTTAAATTCTGTGGATGACAACAGGATAGGTGAGGTAGATCTGAAGAATAACTGGGGAAATTCCCTGGTGATCAGGCATGATGCTCATCTTTACTCTCAGATAAGCCACCTGAAGCTGGATTCATTCAAGGTAAAAATTGGGGACCGTGTAAAAAAAGGAGATATTCTCGGCCGTTGTGGCAATTCCGGCCGATCTCCGGAACCACATATCCATTTCCAGGTTCAGTCAACACCCATTATCGGATCCAAAACGCTGGAATATCCCCTTAGTCATTTCATTTCAGAAAAAAACGGGAGCCTAACCTATCATGATTTTGATTATCCATTGGAAGGGTCTCTGGTACAAAATGTTAATCCCAATAAAAACCTGGCCCGGGCATTTCATTTTCTCCCGGGTCAATTACTGAAATTCAAGGTACATCGGATGGATGGCAGGAACGAAACAGAAGTCTGGGAAGTAAAAACCGGTCCATTCAATGATACTTATCTCGAATGCTTATCCCGAAAGGCAATGGCTTATTTCGTACAGGAGGATTCTGTTTTTTACTTTACACACTTTCAGGGAAACAGGAATTGTTTTTTATACTACTTTTTTCTGGGGGCCTGGAAAGTGGTTTTTCATTCGCTCGAAGACCTGTCTGTCAGGGATGAAATTCCCTTACATCTATTTACAAATTCCTTCAGCCGATATTTATACGATTTCATCGCTCCATTTATGTCGGTGATGCGGGTATTGTACCGGTCGGAACTGATCCGGAACGAGGAAGGAAAATCCAAACAAAGCCTGCATTATCATGCAGAAGTGGGGGTATGGAAAGCCGGCAAATACAACCCGGAAGTTAATTTTCATATGGAAATATCCGAAAAGTCATTGGTAAGCTTTACGATTAAACAGGCTAAAAGGGAATGGAAAGTCGATTATATAAAATAGTTCTGCTGTTTTATCTTTTTTATTCCCCGGTTTTGTTATCCCGGGAAACCAGGGATTTTGTCTATTATAACCAGGCTACCTACGATCATTATCTGAGAGAAGAATGGGATCAGCTGATCAAGGTGGCTCATGAGGCACTTAATTCAGGCTATGACTTTTATTATCTTAGGGCAAGGCTGGGGATTGCCTTTTATGAAAAGGGAATTTATACGAGTGCTATCATCCATTTTAAAAAAGCCCTGATTTTTAATTCCACTGAACCTGCGATGCTCGAATATCTGTATTATGCCTATATCCTTGCCTCAAGGCATCCTGATGCGGCATACCTGTTCCATAATCACCAAGAGATCTTCGGGAATATACGCCTGGATTATCAGCCAAAATTTATCGATGGCCTGGGCTTTGAAGGAACTTATAAATGGTCGAATCATATGACAGAAGAGGGGGTGGAGATTGGGAATGTTCTGTATGGAAGGATCGGGTTTCAACATAATCTGGGCGGCCGGTTAAATCTTATCCATTTCGCAGGATTGCTCAGCATGGCGATTACGGATAAATATTACGATGAAAATTATTATATATGTTATCCGTATCATTTTTATCAGTTTGATTATTATGCAAAACTGAACCTTCTTTTGGGAACAGGATGGGTAGTCAGTCCTGCTTTCCATTTTACAGGCGTGGATGCCGTTTCTTCCCACTACGCCGATATTTACTTTGGGCTCGGGATCAGGAAGCGGCTCGGCAGGATCTCCATCGGATTTAATTACGGATACGCTGATATCTATGACAAAACCATTAAGCAATATGTCCCTGAAATTGTATATTATCCGCTGGGCAATAATAAATTATACCTGACGGGAACTGCGATTTTTAGTACCGGGGATGCGGATCAGCAGGTATATATGGGTTCAGCAGGGGTCAGGGTATTTCCAGTCACCTGGATCGAAGGTTTTTTTGCAGGCGGGAAATCTCAATATGTTTCCCTCTTTGAAGGGGCTCTTATCTACAACAACCCGGATTACCTGCAATCAAGAACAGGCTGTTCCCTGACTCAGTACCTGAATTCAAAAACATCGTTACAATTTTTTTATGTTGCTGAAAAAAAGGAACAGACCGTATCCGGTGATCATTACACGCAACATGTTTTTTCACTGGGCCTGAATTTAAAATTTTAAAATTGACGGAAATGAAAAAAAGGTTTTTAATCATTGCGCTCTTTCCACTGATTGTAAATGGACAATCAGATGAAATCATCAAAGCCTTTTCAGAAAGCTATTCGCTGGAAGCAGTGGGCAATTTTGCCAAAGCCATCCAGGAAATCGACCGGGTATATGATGAAAATTATTATGAAATGAACCTCCGGTTGGGTTGGTTATATTATAATCTGGGCAACTATTTTGAATCGAAAAACAAATATGAAAAGGCGGTAAACCAGATGCCTTATGCCATAGAAGCTAAACTGGGCTATGTATTGCCGGTTTCAGCGATGGGAAACTGGGATGAAGTGGTAAAGACCTACGAAAAAATTCTTGAAATAGATCCGCAGAACTCGCTGGTCAATTACAGGATGGGTGCAATTTTCTATGAGCGGAAGCAATATGAAAAGGCATTGAATTTTTGTGAAAAGACCGTCAATTTATATCCTTTTGATTATGACTCTGTTATATTGCTAGCCTGGATCCACTATCAGAAAGGGGATTTAAGGGAGGCTGGGGTTCTTTTTAAAAAGTCTATGCTTATCAAATCCAATAATGCCTCTGCCGAATATGGCCTCAGTCTGATAAAGTGATTATACATTGGAGAGTAAGTGTATCATGGATTTATCCGGTAATACGATAATCGGGAACAGGAAATATTCTGAACCACCTTGAACCGGGAAATATATCATGGTTATCTGCTTAATCCGGTTTCCCATGGGGAAATAAATCTTGTCACTGCCTGTTCAGTTTTTGAATTTTACATCGACTGTGTGCCAGCCGTTTTTAAAATCATACCCGATATCATATCCGCTGACATCACAGATCTTTTTTACGATCGCTAATCCGAGTCCCAATGAACTGCCAGATTGTCTGTCCTTTTTGAACCTTTCAAACAGCAGTTCCGGAGCAATCTGAAGAGGCTCACCTGTATTGGTAATGGTGAAACGCGACTGGTCCAGATTAATGCGAATTCTTCCGCCCGTGCAGTTATGTCTTAACGCATTGTTGAGAAGGTTGTTGATCAGAATTTTAAGGAGGTCGGGATTATTCTGTACAACAACATGCTCCGCCAGATCGACTTCCACCTGAATTTTTTTCATTTTATATAATTCCTCAAAATCCTCCAGCGCCTTTCTGAGCATATCGGAAAATGTACAGCTTTGCCTTTCGGAAAATTCAAGATTCTCAATTCTGGACAATAAAGTAAGTGAACTGCCAAGTTTTGATATATGATCTATGGATTTATAGGCGGATTCAATCATGTTCATTTTTTTCTCATCCAGGTCGTTGGACTGGAGAAGTAATTCAAGTTTTCCCTTGGCGATGGAAAGCGGAGTCTGCATTTCATGAGATGCATTCTCAGAAAATTCCTTCAGGTTCCGGTAATCCTGGTTGATTTTTTCGGTCATCTGTTCGATGAACTCGTTCATCAGGTTGAATTCATTGGTATGGGACCGTTCAAGCCGGATTGGGCGGAGTTCCTTGATATTGAATCCTCTGATCTGTTGAAGGGTTCTGTTAAAAGGTTTGAAAATGCTTCGGGATATCAGAAAGCTTGATACGACCATGACGCTACCCAGGAATAAAAACAGGCGCCATAAACCATTGAATACACCGTCCATAATATCATCCCCCTCCACAATGACATCATACAGGGTCAATCTCATATAGGATTCATTCACCATCACCACGCCTGTCATTTTCCGGTTATTTTCCAGGCGCCGCAGATATTGATGCATGACCATCGTGTCTGAAAACACAAAAGATTCGCGGCCCACTTTATCCGGAACATAATTCAGGGTATCCAGCTGGAGTTTGTAGCGGCCGATTACACTCGGTGAATTTGCAGAATCCAGCGTATTGATGATGGTATGAAACCTTTCCACAAGATAAAGGTCAGTTTCCTTCGTTATCTCATTGAGGAAGATATTGTAGAGAATGACACTACCTATGCTGAAAACAATAAAAGTAATGATGATATAATAGAAGGACGTTCTTAGTAATAGTTTCATGAATGTGGCACCATAAATTTATAACCCAGCCCGTAAACTGTTCTAATATAGTCAGCTCCTCCTGCACTCAGTATTTTCTTTCGCAGATTTTTAATATGCTGGTATACAAAATCAAAGGAATCATAGGCATCGACATAATCTCCCCAGAGATGTTCAGCAATGGATTGTTTTGTGATCACCCTGTTTTTATTGGTAAGAAAGAAAAGAAGAAGATCGAATTCTTTCTGCGTCAGGTCCACAGGTTTATTATGAACCATCAGGGAATGATTCTCAATATTGATGGTAAGTTCATTGAAGCTTAATTCCTGCTTTCCATTCAGGTTTTTCCGCCGGTAAATGGCCTTGATCCTGGCGTGTAACTCTGAAAGATGAAAAGGTTTCGTCAGGTAATCATCGGCCCCCAGGTTCAACCCAAGAATTTTATCATCGAGCGAGTTTTTTGCCGATATGATCAACACGCTTGAATCTGTACGTTGCTTCTTCAGTTCCCTGATCACATCCAGTCCGTTTCCATCGGGCAGCATAATATCCAGGATCAGCATCTCATAACCAAAACCGACAATTTTATCGATGGCTTCACTGTAGGTAGGAACCCATTCGCACACGTTGCCCTCTTCCTTAAGATAGGTTACAACATTATTGGCTAATTCCGGATTATCTTCTACGACAAGGATTTTCATCGTTACAAATTTAAAATATGATTCTGATGAGATTTTAAAGCAACATTTTAATTCCCCGGTTTGCGTCAGTTATCCGGTTTATAACATTGGCGTGTTCAGGTTTAAATTTTATTTTGAAAATTTAATAAAAGGACATCAATTAATTATATTAATAACTTGATAATGATTCATTTTTGGGGTTTGTTATTTTAATGGAATACAGGGTATTGGGTAAAACCGGAATAAAAATTTCCAGGTTAAGCTTTGGTGCTTCCTCCCTGGGAGGGATCTTTCATCCGGTCGATACGGGTGATGGTATTAAAGCGGTCCATGCTGCTTTGGATTATGGGATAAACCTGATCGATTGCAGTCCTTATTATGGGGATATGAAGGCTGAAAATATGCTTGGTTCCGCATTGAGGGATATTTCCAGGGATCGTTTTTTTCTTTCCACCAAAGTAGGCCGGTACTGGCATAATGGTGAAAAATCCTGGGATTATTCCGCCGGAAAAGCAGTGAAAAGTGTGGATGAGAGTCTAAAAAGACTGAAAGTCGATCATATCGATTTTATTTACTGCCATGACATTGAGTTTGCCAGACCAGAACAGATCATCCAGGAGACCCTTCCTGCACTCCACCGGCTTAAGGAAACAGGTAAAGTCAGATTTGTCGGTATTACGGGCCTTCCACTCAGGAATTTCAGATATATCATCGATCATTCTGCACCCGGATTGGTGGAACTTGTTCTTACTTTTTGCCATTATACCCTTCAGGACGACTCTCTTGTGGATTATCTTGATTATTTCGAAAAAAAAAATGTGGGAGTGATCAATGCATCCCCGCTGAGTATGGGATTGTTATCGGAAAAAGGAGCGCCTGACTGGCAGCCTGCAGGTCAGGAGATCAGGGAGATCTGTCAAAAAGCGGCTCAATTCTGTCATCAGGAAGGCATAAAAATTGAAAAACTTGCACTCCAGTTTTCCGTTCATCATAATGATGTGCCTACCACGCTGGTGGGGACATCCAGTGCGGATACCATTGTCCGGAATATTCAGTGGATAGGCGAATCCATGGATATGTCTTTATTGCAGGCTGTTCTGGCAATATTGAAACCCATTCATCGTAAAACCTGGAAAAATTCATGATGAAAAATAAAATCGATGCTCATCAACATTTCTGGAACTATAATGAAAATGAATATTCCTGGATTGACAACCGGCTGGGAATGCTGAAACGTGATTTTAAACCGGAAAATCTTAAGGAAGAGCTGGATGATAATGGATTTTCCGGCTCTGTGGCCATACAGGCCAGGCAAACTGTCGAAGAAACCCGGTGGTTGTTATCCCTCGCACGGCAATATGATTTTATTAAGACTGTCGTCGGATGGATCGATCTGCAATCCGAAAAAATCGAAGAACATCTTATCGAATTTACCGGAGAACGGAAATTTGCAGGGGTCAGGCATGTGATACAGGATGAAAAAGATATCAATTTTATGCTGAAAAAGGATTTCCTGCAGGGTATATCGTATCTCCAGGATTATGGGCTCACGTATGATCTTCTGATCTATCCCAGGCATCTTAAGGTGGCAAACCAGTTTGTCAGCAAATTTCCTGAAATGAAATTTGTGGTGGATCACCTGGCAAAACCCTCCATAAAGGAGGGAATTACTGAACCCTGGGCAAATGATATCAGGATCTTGGCCAGGAATGGAAATGTTTTCTGTAAATTATCCGGGATGGTGACGGAAGCGGATTGGGCCAAATGGAAACCGGCTGACTTTTCACCCTACATGGATGTGATCCTGGATGCCTTCGGACCTGAAAGGATCATGCTGGGCAGCGACTGGCCTGTCTGTCTGGCTGCCGGAACATACCGGTCAGTGGTTAATCTGGTCCTGGAATACATCCGGCGATTTTCAGCGGATGAACAGCAAAAAATAGTGCGGGACACTTGTCTTTCCTTTTATTCCATCGGCGCGGACTGAAACAAATCAGAATCTTTTGCTCATCAGGTCACTGTTATGTGACATATACCCCTTGGATTCATACAGTTTCCTGGCAATATTAAATTTATTTACTTCCAGATGAATGGCCTTGAAATTGTTTTCTTTAACGAATCGTTCAATGAATTCAAGGGATTTTTTCCCAAGTCCAAGTCTTCGGCAGCCCTCCCTGATAAAAAGTTCATCGATGAAAATGTCTTTTCCGAAATATTCAAGGCTCCATCCAAAAGAAATAATAAAATACCCTGCCGTATTTTGGTCTGATTCAATCATATAAACAGAACCGATCTCTCTTTCACTTAAAATTTCCCGTAATGCCTTCTGTATTTTTATTTCCTGAAAATCGTGATGATCCTCCCGGTAAAAAGACCGGATCATTTCCATTAACAAGGGAATATCATCCACTCCGGCGATCCTGAAAGTTGTTTCCATCAAAAAATTAGAGATCCTGAAAGGACAGCAGGATTTTGAGGTGTTTTTCCGGAGAGGTTTCCAGCAATTCAAAAGCTTCCTGGACCTGGTCTGCCGTGAACACATCGCTGACCAGCAAATCCGGTTTCAGGTTTCCCTGATCCAGATGTTTTATCACTTCTGAAAACTCTCCATGAGATACCCTGGAGGCAATAATGTTAGCTTCCTTCCATATCAATTCCTTGAAAAGGATTGGTGCCGGATCATCCCCCAGGCCAAGCACACATAGCTTACCGGCGCCCCTTATCACCTGGATACATCCCCTCACGGGATTTAGCGTTGCCCCTCCGGAAGTATCATGCCCTGCCGCTTCGAAAGCAACATCCACCCCCCGGCCGTTTGTTTTTTCCCGGATCACTGCCAGGGGATCTTCTCTCAGAGGATTGATGGTCGTAACATCCGGGTATCCTTTCCTGGCTTTTTGCAGTCTTTCATCGATCAGGTCGATCAGAAAAACCTGTCCATCAGTTTTTGTTTTCACCGCCTGAAGGATACAATGTCCTACTTTCCCTGTACCCCAGATCGCAACCGAATCGCCCGGTTTAATACCGGCACGGTTACATGCGTGGAATCCAATGCCGAGAACTTCCACCAGCGCTCCCTGCTGGTCCGTAATATTTGGCGTCAGTTTATACAGCATATTGGGTCTGGCCACGACATATTCACCAAATCCTCCATGAAGATCTACCCCTAAAAGCCTGAGTGATGTACATGCAGGATAATGATGTATTTCACAGGCAGGACATTTTCCGCACCATATGATCGGATCAATTGCGACACGGTCTCCCGGACTGAAATTTCGTACATCTGCACCTGTTTCGATGATTCTGCCCGCAAATTCATGCCCAGGGATTAAGGGTAATTGGGTCCGCGGATGGAATTCCCCGGAAAATATATGCTGGTCACTGCCACAGATACTGGCAAATGATGTCCTGATCAGCACTTCATCATTTTTAATGGAAGGATCCTGCACTTCCATCCAGTCAAATTGATTGTAGGAATTTAAAACACAAGCTTTCAAGGCATTTATTATTTATCAGGTGAAATTAAAAAACTTATCGAACGGTTCAGCCATGCAGATCCTTAAATTTTTCATTCCCCAGATGAAATTCCATGGTAATTCTTGCCGGGTAACTGATCTTTATTGCAGATCGATATTAACACATTAAGGGAACGGATTTCAAATAAACGAAAAATCTGAATATGCCGCTCTGATTCCGGGGATAATTCCTGTGATTAGGGTCCGGAAATAGTCCGTTGAGCCATCAGGGTCCTCAAGAAGCCGGGCAAGGAAGCGTCCCATCCGGTTTTTAAGAATGAATATTGAAACTGCTATTCTTGTAAACATTCTGGCATGATCAACCAATCATCCGGGTATCATTTCATTTTCAATATCTTCCAGGCTTTTTCCTTTTGTTTCCGGAAGCCATTTCCTGATCAGGAAAAATCCGGCCAGACAGATCCCGCCATATAGCCAGAATGTCCCTCCGGTATTCAGTAATTTATTCAGCCAGGGAAAGGTATAGGTCAGGATAAAACATGCCGTCCATAATGAAAAGGTCGCGATTGACATGGCCACACCACGGATACGGTTGGGAAATATTTCCGAAATGATGACCCATGTTACCGGCGCCAGGGTCATGGCATACAGGGCAATGGCTGAAACCACAAGCAGCAGGACAATTACTCCCTGAAGTTGTAATTGATAAAAAATCCCAAGAAATATGTATATCAGGGACAATCCGGCGGCCCCCGTGAGCATCAGCTTCTTCCTTCCCAGGCGGTCAACCAGACCGATGGCGATAAAGGTGAATATCAGGTTCACTACGCCTGTCAGCACAACATTAAAAAGCATATCGTTGATGGTGAAACCGGCAGATGTAAATATTTCCTCGGCATAGTTAAAAATTACATTGATCCCGCTCCATTGCTGAAATACGGCCAGAAAGATGCCAATTAACAGAATTCTGCGTAATCCTGGATTCATCAGGTCCTTGTTATTAACAGAGGGATTTTCGTTCCCAAGGGTAGATTTAATTAGAATCATTTCCCGGTCAGCATACTCCTTTCCGCCCAAACGGCAGAGCACATCATATCCTTGTTGATCCCTTCCTGACTTATATAACCACCTGGCACTTTCAGGAATGAGAAAGATCCCGGTTAAAAAGATCAGCGCCGGGAAGGTTTCCACCCAGAACATCCACCGCCAGGCAGTCTGTCCGTTCCATGAACCCATGATATCCATGTCGGTAAATCCGGCCGGTACAGGTTCCGCGATAAGATAATTGATTATCTGGGCGCTTAAGATCCCCAGAACGATCGTCAGCTGGTTCAGGGAAACCAGTCTTCCCCGCCAGGCTGCAGGTGAAACCTCAGAAATATACATGGGAGATACGGTTGAGGCAAATCCAATACCCATGCCACCAGCCAACCTGGACAGAATAAATATGCTGAGCTGATTGGCATAACCGGTTCCAATGGCTGACAGGATAAACAGGATTGCAGCCAGTAAAAGCGCCCTTCTCCTGCCAAACGAATCGGTAAATTTCCCGGCTGCAACCGCGCCGCAAATACAACCGATAAGGGCGCTGCTCATCGCCCATCCCTGCAGGTTCGGATCCTGGCTGATCTGGAAAAACCTTTCATAAAAGGGTTTCGCACCGCCGATCACAACCCAGTCATATCCGAATAAAAAGCCGCCGAGGGCAGAAACCATGGATATAAAAAAAATATACCTGAGGTTAAAGTTATTTTTCATGGTGGTCAACCGGAAAAAATTTTGGTGGTCCAAGTTAACCCATTATTCATAAATAATTGAAATGATTGAACACTATAAGATGTAAATAATTTATAGTCAATAAGATACGTTACAGCGCTAACCAGCGGTTATCTCAAAAGTGTCGAAAATGTCATTCCGTAGCATTCATCAAAAATTTTGGGATTTGAGGGTAATGACAGGAATCCGGGATCATGTAAATGCTATCCCGGAGGGGTTGTATTGTGTTAGATCCTAACCGTTAGTCCCATGAACTCCGGAGGTGTTCCAGAAGTCCTGACTGAAGATTAAGGTTGTTGAAATTCTGAGGCAATCAATCACCAGCGTCCGCTTTGCGAAAAGCAAATGAAGGAGAGTCAACATTCCTGTCGTTCCGCCGTTACCAGGCAACAATGGCAGGCAGACCGGCCGGTTACAGGCCCATCCCCGGAGCAGGCAGACAACCCGGCATGTGCCTGTCGAGGATTCGTCGTCAGACCAGGGTG
>JAGTVG010000505.1 GCA_018224645.1 Cyclobacteriaceae bacterium | reverse complement strand
TATACCGAGAATTCCGCCGCTTTCCGTGGAGAAGAAAATATTGAAATACTGAATAAGCTGAGCGAGGAACTGGGCGTGCTGCGGCAAAGTATGCTGTTTACGGGCCTCGAGGTCGTAACCTACAACATCAGCCATAAACAGCGCGACCTGAAATTATTCGAGCTTGGCAAAGTATACCGGAATGAGAATAATAAATATCTGGAGATAAGTCAGTTATGCCTTATCATGACCGGCAATTCAGCATCCGAAAACTGGCTCCACCCTACCCGGAAAGTTGAATTTCATGATCTTTACGAGGTAATTCAAAAAATATTACATAAATTTAATATCACCAGTTACGAACTGGAATTTAGCCGGAATAAAATCTTCAGAGAGTGCGTCAGTCTCTTTGTAAAAGACAAAAATCTGGTTACATTTGGCTGGTTATCCAATGATGTTTTACGGTTGACCGAGACCAGACAAGACGTTCTTTCCGGTATTTTTGATTGGGATTATTTTACCCGGCTGGCTTCCAGTGAGATCCTCATTGAAGAGGTTCCAAAATATCCTGAAGTCAGAAGGGATCTATCACTGGTGATCGATAAATCAATTACTTTCAATGATATTTTGAGAATAGTCAGAAAAAAAGAAAACGAGCTCGTCAGACGGATCAATGTCTTCGATTATTATGAAGGCGATAAAATTGAAAAGTCTAAGAAAGCCTATGCCATGAGTTTTATTCTTCAGGACAAAACCAGAACCTTGACGGAAAAGATCATTGACAGGACAATGAATCATTTAATGCAAACTTTTGAAAATGAACTTGGGGCAATCATAAGAAAATAAAAATGAACAAGGAAAAACTCAGTTTAAGTATCTCTAACCTGGAAAGAAGGATCAAAATTATGGTGAACGATCATCATAATCTCAATCAGGAAATAGCCTCCCTCAAGTTGGAAAACAATGAGTTGAAAGAACTGATAAGGAATAAAGATGTGCAAATTATTGATTTTCAAAATAAATATAAAATAAGTAAAATTGCTAGGAATGTAAGGGATGGAGAAACTGATCATTCTGAATTAAAGAATCTGTTAAACGAATACATTAGGGAAATAGATAAATGTATCTTGCATCTGACACAAGCTTAAAATATTCATAACAATGCGGGAACTATCTATAAAAATCAAAATAGCCGACAGGGAATATCCAATGAAAGTCGATCCTGATGATGAAGAAAAGATCAGAAAAGCTGGCAGAATCATCAACGATAAACTTAAATATTATGCGAAGCAGTTCGGAATCGACGATAAACAGGACCTGCTCGCGATGGTTGCTTTTGATATTCTGGTCGATAAAAGCCAGAAAGAGGAAATTGATGTGATGAATGATGAAACAATACTTGAAAAGGTAAACAACCTGAATGATTTAATTTCTTCGGTTACCCAATCCAGATAATTTATTTTAATCAGAAAGAATCCCTTCTCCAGCCCTTTTATAAATAAGGGAAAAAATGGATAACATTACAATTTTTGTCATTACGGGGGTTATTTCCATAGCCGTCGGCGCCGTGGCCGGGTATTTTTTCTCCCGGAAAGTGCTTAAAAAATATGAAGAAGAGGCCGAGGAAAAGGCAAATCTTATTCTGAAGGAGGCTGAAATAAATGCTGAAAACCTCAAGAAAGACAAGATCCTGGAGGCCAAGGAAAAATTCCTCAAACTGAAGACTGAATTTGAGGAGGATGCCAACAAGAAAAAGAACCTCCTGATCAGCAATGAGAACAAGCTGAAACAACGGGAACAGAACCTTTCAAAACAGATGGAGCAGAGCCAGCGGAAGGAGGCCGAACTGGACAGCATGAAGGAAAATCTTTCCGCCCAACTGGAGATCCTGAAAAAAAGAAGGAATGAACTTGAAAAAATGATCCTTGAACAGGTAAGCGCCCTGGAAAAAATTGCTAATCTTTCCAAGGATGAAGCCCTGGAAAAAATGATGGAAACCCTGAAGGATGAAGCCCAGACCAAAGCTTCCTCCTTTATCAAGGACATCATGGAAGAAGCTAAGTTAGCCGCCAACAAAGAGGCCAAAAACCTCATCCTGAAAACCCTTCAGCGGACCGCTACGGAACACACCATCGAAAATTGCGTTTCTGTTTTCAACATCGAAAGCGATGATATCAAGGGCAAGATCATTGGAAGGGAAGGCAGGAATATCCGTGCGCTGGAATCCATTACCGGGGTCGAGATCATCGTTGATGATACCCCCGAAGCCATCATCATTTCAGGATTCGATCCGGTACGCCGGGAAATTGCCAGGTTATCCTTACACCGGCTTGTGGCAGACGGCAGGATCCATCCAGCCCGTATTGAAGAGGTGGTTGCCAAGACCCAGAAAAACATTGAAGAAGAAATCGTGGAACTGGGAGAACGGACGGTCATTGACCTGGGTGTTCATGGTCTTCACCCGGAACTCATTAAAATGGTGGGACGGATGCGTTTCCGCTCTTCCTATGGACAGAACCTTCTCCAGCATTCCCGTGAGGTGGCTAAACTCTGTGCAACGCTGGCCGCTGAACTTGGCCTGAATGCCAAACTGGCTAAAAGAGCCGGGTTGCTGCATGATATCGGAAAAGTTGTACCCGATGAACCTGATCAGCCTCACGCCATTGTGGGGATGGAACTGGCCAAAAAATTTAAAGAACATCCCGATGTATGCAATGCCATCGGGGCACATCACGACGAGATCGAAATGACCTCCATGATCTCGCCGCTGATCCAGATCTCAGATTCCATTTCCGGTGCAAGACCGGGAGCGCGACGCGAAGTGATGGAATCCTACATCAAACGTCTGAAGGAACTGGAAGAGCTTGCACTCAGTTTTGAGGGTGTCAATAAATGTTATGCCATTCAGGCAGGACGTGAATTGCGGGTGCTTGTCGATGCCGAAACTGTTTCCGATGAACAATCCGGGAAATTATCCTTTGAAATTTCACAGAAAATTGAAAAGGAAATGCAATACCCGGGTCAGATCAAGGTGACGGTGATCCGGGAAACCAGGTCGGTTTCATTCGCCAAATAGCGGGTACACATGCCATAACCATGAGTCAGGGCATGTGTACCGGCTGGCATCAGGATCTCCCGGGGGGCCTGAAGAATAGTTACTTTTCACAATTACTGGATTAGTATCTCCGTTCAGCGACTTCAGTGCAGGAAATTCAAAAAAAACCCCGACAAATATCGGGGTCTTTTTTTGATTGAGATGCTAAAATTAAGATAAAAGAATCTAACTACTTGTGATTGATCAGTTAAAAAAATAACTCAAAATACACTGGAATCTTCTTTAGCACCTTCAGCAATTCTGCCATCCCACCGGTCCAACATGTCATACACCATTCATTTAATTTTATATGAGATTATTAAATCCATCCAAAAGAGGTTTCACAAGGCCATCCGCCGGAATCCTGGAGTTATTCTCCAGGTCAATGAAATATTTTATGGTTCCCGGGATCACACGGTCACCTTCTGTCTGAAAATCAATATATAACCTGCCTAATTTCCTGCTGCCCTTATAAAGAGCCATCTGAACCGCCATGCGTTTATCATCCTTTTCAATCTCAGTAGCTGAAAAATCGAACGAACCGTCGAGTTTAATTTCACGGTATTTAATGTATCCCGATGTTTTACCTGTGAAAGCAAATCCCTCATAAGGCATAAAGTTGATATTGTTTCTTGCGATCAGGAAATACGAAGATAAAATGGGTTCAAGCTGTTTTTTCCATGTTGAATTGATCTGAATTACCCCGTTGCTCTGGACAAGATCCAGGGATAATTCGAACGGATTCACCAGGATGTGCACATCCAAATTCAACGGATTCCCTGCATCGTCAAAATCGGCTTCATAATTTATGCTCATTTCCAGCATATCATCGATGGTCAATTCCATTTGAAGCGAAGTTACCTGCAAGGCAGATCCCTCAGCCAGCAGAATTTCCGCATACTTATTGATCCGTAAGGAGGCATTGTTTTCCTGGCCGCCGGACTCCGCGGGGAAATCCAGCCGGATATAATTTGCTTCCCCGTCAGACCTGACGAATTGTTGTAAATCCGCATTCCAGTTATAAATGCCCAATCGTCCGGTAAAATCAAATCCCTGTGAGCCGGCATTTCCCTCCATCTTCCGCATACTGGCATAGTAAAACGAAAGATTATCAACTTTAAGATCAATTGGCACCGGAAAGGAATTTGATGCAATCGTGTAATAGGTACCCATGGCCATCATTGCCCTCGAGTTCTGAATTTCGATCCGGTCCGTTATCAGTTGATCCGAATATTGCTGAATGATGGTTTGAATATCCTCGGCCGGAGGGGTAATTTCCTCATTGTTCATACATCCCGCCATGAAAAAAACAACGGCTAAAACGATCATCCAAAAAGTTTTTATCATATCCACCGCTTTGTTCATGCATTAAAATTGGTGGTTTCCAGCATGGAATACGAATGATGTGAAGGTGTTTTATTACATGGGTAATAAAATCTTAACTCCACCTTTATTGAATATTTAAGGTCATTTCATTAAATCTATACTTTAAGTGATAGGCTGTGAAGTGAACTTCACAAAAGATCTAACTCCCTGGCTATCAGCATTCCCGGGGAACGGAGAATAAGCTTCGGAAGGCTGATGATTTAAAAAACCAAAATCTGAAAAACCGGTAATGCGCTGTTTTAATTACATGTGAAATGGAACCCGGTTCGGCTGAGGGATCAGCTTTTAAGGACCTTCAACATCATCTCCCCGATATTTGCCGGGGATTCAACCACATGGATGCCACATTCCTTCAAGATCTTCATTTTGGCCTCTGCTGTATCAGCCACTCCGCCGATGATGGCACCGGCATGACCCATTCTTCTGCCTGGAGGAGCAGTCTGACCCGCGATAAAACCAACAACCGGTTTGGTGCCAAATTTTCGGATATACGCTGCGGCTTCCGCTTCCATATTGCCCCCTATTTCACCGATCATGATGATCCCTTCGGTTTCGGTGTCTTCCATCAATAATTTTACTGCATCCCGGGTGGTGGTGCCAATGATGGGATCACCGCCGATCCCGATGCAGGTCGACTGGCCCAGCCCGATCTTGGTTACCTGGTCCACTGCCTCGTAGGTCAGGGTACCGGACCGGGATACGATCCCTATCGTGCCTTTTTTATGAATAAATCCCGGCATGATACCAACCTTTGCTTCCCCGGGTGTAATCACCCCGGGGCAATTCGGTCCCACCAGGACGGTATTTTTATCTTTAAGATATTGTTTGACCATGATCATGTCACGGGTGGGAATCCCTTCGGTGATGGTAACGATCACCCTGATGCCGGCATCTGCGGCTTCCATCATGGCATCTGCTGCAAAAGCGGGGGGGACAAAAATAACGGAAACATCCGCGCCGGTTTTTTCTACCTCTTCCTGAACCGTATTGAAAACCGGAAGACCCAGGTGTTCCTGGCCTCCCTTGCCGGGTGTTACACCCCCTACGACCTGTGTTCCATATTCGATCATCTGTTCGGCATGAAAAGTGCCTTCAGAACCTGTGAATCCCTGGACAATAACTTTTGAATTTTTGTTGACTAATACGCTCATGTAATTCAGGTTTGCGCAAAAATACAGTTAAACCTCAATTATTCATAAACTATTCACCTAAAACTCATAGCATCACTTTGCATGATGCCACGAGTTTTAGAAGCAGTCAGCTAACTTAAACTTATTCATACCTGAGGGATTTTGCAGGATTCTGCACGGCAGCCATCAATGACCTGTATCCGACCGAAATGAATACAACGGACATGATGATCAACCCTGCGATAATAAATTCCGGCATACCCATGGAAATTCTATAGGCAAATCCCTCCAGCCATTGATCCATCAGCAGGTATGAAACCGGAACTGAGATTATAAACGACACAAGGATGAGCCAGGTGAATTTTCTGATTAGAAGTTGAAGTATGCCAATGTCGCTCGATCCCATGGCCTTCCTGATCCCGATCTCCTTGGTGCGCATCTGTGTTTCGTAGGTGGATAACCCGAACAGCCCCAGGCTGGCAATGATGATGGCCAGAAAGGAAAATCCTGTAAACATCCTGGCTGTCCGCGTCTCATTTTTATATAACCTGTCAAAAGATTCTTCAATGAACTGATAATCAAAAATGATCCCGGGATTATGCTTTTTCCATTCCGCTTCAATAAACGCCATGGTCGATCTGAGATCACCGTCCCCCAGCCGGATGATGATATTGTTCCGGTAACTGCTTTGCAGGTTGAGAACCAGGGGAGCAACTTCATCACGCAGGGAAGCATAGTGAAAATCTTTTACGATCCCGATACACAGTCCTTCTTCCCCGCTGATGAATACCTTTCTGCCCAATGCATTTTCCTCATTCCACCCCAGCATTTTCATCGCCGTCTGATTGATGAGGTATTCTTTTCCTGAAGATTCATCGCTTTTTTCCATAAATTTCCTGCCGGAAACCAGCTTTAATCCAAAGGCATCCAGAATATCTTCATCCACCCGCCATTCCCAGGCAAGGAAATGTTCATCCTCAGCCATATCTTCACCACGAAGAATTTGTCCGCCCGAATTCCTGCTTGGATAGGCTGAAGAAAAAGAAACCGCATGGATATTGTTATGCTGCTGATAATTCTTTTTCAGTGAGGATAAAATATTCTCTTCGGGCACCCTGTTCATGGTGACTGCCAGCGTATGTTCCTTATCAAATCCAAGTTCAGTCTCATTCATAAAACTGAGCTGTTTGAACACGATAAAAGTCCCGATAATCAGGCTCGTGGAAATAACAAACTGGAAGATCACGAGGGATTTCCTGGCAGCCGTTCCCATCCTGGACTTTTTAAAGCTCCCCTTCAATACATGATAGGGTTCAAAGGATGTGATGATCACGGCAGGATATATCCCAGCCAGGATACTCAGCAGGAGCCATGCAGATATCACGTACAGGATCCATGTAAACTCAAACAGGTAGGCAAAGGATATATTACTTTCAACAAGCTGGCTGAAATACGGCCTCACAAGGCTGACAATAACAACGGCAAGGACGAATGACAATAATGTTATGAATAATGATTCCAGGAGAAACTGGAATATCAATTGCCGGCGGAATCCGCCCATCATCTTTCTCAGTCCGACTTCACGGGCCCTTTCCAGCGAACGCGAGGTGGTAAGGTTAATGTAATTGACACAGGCGATCACCAGGATAAAAACAGCAATAATGATCGAGGCATAGACCTGGTTGATATCGCCATGAGGCATAGCCTGGAAATCAGCCTTGGAACCCAGGTGAATATCCCTGATCGGGATTGTCCTGAATGCCACATTCATCCGGTTCATCCATTCAGGACCTTCCTCTCCGACAATATCGGCGATTTTCTTATCGAGCGCTGCTTTATCGGTATTTTTATTTAAAAGAAGATAAGTATAATAATTTGACTGATCCCATATTAATTCTCCGCCCAGCTGGCCTGAAAGCGCACTGGCTATGACATTCGGCCTGAAATGGGATGATTCGGGATGATCACGGTAAACCGCCTTGATCACATAATCCTTACCGTGCGGGTCCCTGTAGGTAAGGCCTACAGCATTTGGTTCACCAAATAAACGCACTGCGGTGTTTTCTGATATCATGGCATCCTCCGGTTTTGAAAGCAATCCATCGGTACTGCCATGCAGGATCTCAAAATGAAAAATATCAAAAATTGTAGAATCGGCTGCATAAAATGCCGGTTCCTTAAAATGCTCATTCTCCACGATCAATATGGCTGTCGAGTTGATCGGGAAATGCATCCGAACATAGGATTCAACTTCAGGACATGTTTCTTTAAGCCTTGGCCCCAGGATATTCGGACTTACAGACATCACCTTGTCTTCCCCATCGATGGTCAGATGGAGTTCCACCTTGTAAATCCTGTCCGCCAGCGGATGATATTCCTCATAATTCAGCTCCTGGTAAACATAGGAAAACATTAATGCTGCGATGGCAATGCCTAGGGAAAATCCAAGTAAATTAATGGCCGAAGTGACCGGATTTTTCCAGAGATTCCTCAGCATGATTTTCAAAAAATTAAAGATCATATATTTCAATTTAAGTTTTACAGGTCAGAAATTATGCCAGTCGTCCAAACCCTTTCAGGATTAATAAATTACAGGGATTTCTCATGTATCGTTGTTTCATTTCCGGCCGCCCATTGTCCATTTGCGGTCATTTTGTTATTCATGACCGGGACAAACTTTGATGCGTATTAAAGCGTTATCACTATCGGAACTTTATATTGATT
>JAGTVG010000504.1 GCA_018224645.1 Cyclobacteriaceae bacterium | reverse complement strand
TGATCCGGTGATATAATATTTATTCACGATCCTCCTTAAAGAATATACTGGCTCAGGTCCTTGTTTTTTACAAGTCCTTCAAGTTTCTCCGAAACCTCTTCCTTGTTGATGACGATTTTCGCATTTGGCCCGATCATATCCGGCACATCGAACAGGAAATCATTGAGCAATTTGCTCATCACCGTATGCAGCCGCCTTGCCCCGATGTTTTCAACTTCTTCATTGATCTGAAATGCAGTTTCGGCGATCTCCTCCAGCGCTTCATCAGTAAATCTGATCTCTACATTCTCTGCGGCAAATAATGCTTCATACTGTTTTGAAAGGGCATTTTTCGGTTCTTTAAGGATCCGGTAGAAATCGGACTTGGTTAAATTATCCAGTTCAACCCGGATCGGGAACCTACCCTGCAACTCCGGGATCAGGTCCGAGGGTTTTGATACATGAAATGCACCTGCTGCAATAAAAAGGATATGATCAGTATTGATGACTCCGTATTTCGTATTGACTGTACTTCCTTCAACGATGGGCAACAGGTCCCGTTGTACTCCTTCCCGGCTCACATCCGGACCGGATCCACCTTTTTTATTGCTGCCGGCAATTTTATCAATCTCATCAATGAAGATGATCCCCGTGTTTTCGGCCTTTGCAATAGCTTCCTCCTTTACCTCATCCATATCGATCAACTTAGCGGATTCATCCTCTATCAATATCCTTCGTGCTTCCTCGATGGTGACTTTCCGCTTTTTATTCTTTTTGGGGAGCATATTACCGACCATTTCCTGAAGGTTGATCATGGAAGCCTCATCGATCATACCGCCACCGATCATTCCTATTCCCGAATTGGCGGGCTGCCGGATATTGATCTCAATTTTCCTGTCATCCAGTTCCCCACGTTTCAGTTTTTCCCGGAATTTTTCCCTTGTCTTTTCATTCAATTCGTAATCATCCTGTGGCTCGGCTTCCTTCTCACCATCTATGGTCCGCTGGTGCCGTAATGATGAGGGTTTCATCGGAGGGATCAATACGTCCAGGATGATATCCTCCACGAGCTGGGTCGCTTTTTCCCTTACATCATCCTTCTTTTTGTTCTTAACGAGATTTACGGATTGTTCCACAAGGTCACGCACCATACTTTCCACATCCCGGCCGACATATCCGATTTCCGTAAATTTGGAGGCTTCTACTTTAGTAAAGGGTGCATCGGCAATTTTCGCCAGCCGCCTTGCAATTTCGGTTTTTCCAACCCCTGTGGTCCCGATCATCAGGATATTGTTGGGAATGATCTCATTCTGGATCTCCTTCTCCGCATTCATCCTTCTCCAACGGTTCCGTAACGCAATGGCTACATTTCTTTTTGCATCATTTTGTCCGATGATGTATTTATCCAATTCCGAAACAATTTCCCGTGGCGTTAAATATTTTATTTTATCTAACATATTTTCATACTTTTATGTCAACAATAATTATTCTGAACCCTGCTATTTTTCCACAGGTACCCATAAGATTTCAACCGGTCCTCAGTACCTGTCCCTTGTAAATGGCGGGCATAAGAACAGCTTCAATTGAATCCATCATCAGATCCTTTATTCAAATACGAATTTTGTCGGTTCAGGTACTTTTTCCTCCAGCAGGGCAACTTTCAACACTTCATCCACATGATCCACATAATGGATCTTAATATTCCTGATGTAGATTTCATCAATTTCTTCAATATCTTTCCGGTTCCTGGAACAAAGGATGATATCCCTGATCCCCGACCTTCTGGCGGCAAGTATTTTTTCCTTGATCCCTCCCACCGGAAGTACTTTCCCGCGCAGGGTAATTTCGCCGGTCATGGCAACCTTATTCCTGACTTTTCTCTGGGTGAACACAGAAGCCAGGGATAGGAGTATCGTAATTCCGGCCGAAGGACCATCCTTGGGGACTGCCCCGGCGGGAACATGGATATGCAGGTCGTACTTTTCAAAAGTTTTATGATCTATATTCAGTTTATACGAATTCGATTTGAGATAGGATAAGGCAGCCATGGCCGATTCCTTCATGACATCCCCCAACTGTCCGCTCAAGGTAAGTTTACCGCTGCCACGGCTGAGACTGGATTCAATAAACAGGATCTCCCCGCCTACCTGTGTCCAGGCTAACCCGGTAACCACCCCGGCCAGGTTGTTGTCCTGGTATAATTCCTTCTCATATTTTTCGGAACCTAAAATATCCACGATCATTTTCGGCGTAATGGTCTTATTATATTTTTCATCCATGGCAACGGATCTGGCGATCGTCCGGATCACGGATCCGATGTTGCGTTCCAGGCTCCTGACGCCGGATTCCCGGGTATACCCCTCGATCAATTTTATGATACCTCCTTTGGTGAACCGGATATCTGAGGACTTCAGACCATGTTCCACCCGCTGTTTAGGGATAAGATGCCTGATCGCGATCATTACCTTTTCCTCCAGCGTATATCCATTGATCTCTATGACTTCCATCCTGTCGCGTAAGGCAGGATGTACCGTATCCAGTGTATTGGCCGTGGCGATAAACAGAACCTTGGAAAGATCGTATTCAACCTCCAGATAATTATCCACAAAGGAATTGTTCTGTTCCGGGTCAAGGACTTCCAGCAGGGCGGAAGATGGATCACCCCTGAAATCGGAGCTGACCTTATCTATTTCATCGAGCACAAACACCGGGTTGGAAGTTTTTACCTTCTTGATATTCTGAATGATCTTCCCGGGCATCGCCCCAACATAGGTTTTACGGTGACCCCGGACTTCGGCTTCATCATGCACGCCGCCAAGAGACATCCTGATATATTTCCGGCCAAGGGATTTAGCAACCGATTTTCCAAGGGAGGTTTTCCCAACCCCGGGAGGTCCATACAGACAGAGGATAGGCCCCTTCAGGTCGTTTTTCAGTTTTAATACGGCAAGGTATTCCAGGATTCTGTCCTTGACCTTCACCAGGCCATAATGATCCCTGTCCAGTATTTTTTTTGCCCGCTTCAGATCAAAATTATCCCGTGTCATTTCCTTCCAGGGAAGATCCACCATGAACTCCACATAGTTCATGGCCACCGGAAATTCGGCGGATGCCGGATTCATCCTCTTTATTTTTTCAAGTTCATGGTTAAAATGATCCATGACATAGGCCGGCCAGTTTTTCTTTGCCGCCCGGGCTCGGAGTGCATTGACCTCCTGATCAGGCCCATCATACCCGAGTTCATCCTGCAAAACCTTCATCTGCTGCCGCAGATAATAATCACGCTGCTGCTGATCAATATCCGAATTTACCTTTTTCTGAATTTCATGCTTGAGTTCGAGCATCTGTAGATCCTTCAGCAGATATTCGAGGAGCGTAGAAGCTCTTTTCAGACCGTTGTTGATTTCCAGTAAAGCCTGCTTATCTTTTACATCAGCATTGATGTTCGAACTGAGAAAATGTGTAAGAAAATTCGGATTGTCTATGTTATCAAGGGCTACCTGGGCTTCCTGGGGGATTTCAGGATTCAGGCTCATGATCTTGATCGCGGTTTCCTTGATCGATTCAAGGATGGCTTTTGTTTCCTTCTTATGTTTATTGGGGAAAAATTCTTCAAGCTGGGTGATTTTTGCGATCATAAAAGGTTCATGCTGGGTGATCTCACTGATCTCAAACCGCTGTTTTCCCTGGATTATTATGGTGGTATTCCCGTCCGGAAGAACAATCAGTTTCAATATCCTTGCCACGGTACCAACCTTATAGATATCCTTGATTCCCGGATCTTCAATTTTTATATTTTTCTGTGCAACAACGCCTATGATCCTGTCCGTACGGTAGGCCTTTTTTACAAGCTTGATCGATTTCTGCCTTCCGACGGTGATCGGAATGACCACTCCCGGGAAGAGTACGGTATTTTTGATGGGAAGAATGGGTAACTCATCATTCAATGAATTTTCCTGTAATCCTTCATCATCATCAGGCGTTATCAACTGGACAAATTCACTGGATTCTTCATCCTCATATTCAGAAAAACCAAGTGAAGTAAGAAACATATTTAGATTAAAACTCATATCCAAACCCTTGCAATGACAGAATGTCATTATATTAATATACCATACAATTTTTAAAATCAGAAGAAATTGGCAATACTTGTGCCAAACTGAAACAATTAAAATTTAATCCCGGCCGTTATGATTAAATTTACAACAATAATTGTGATTTTCATGTTGGAATAAGGATTTTTCGGGATTTTTAGAACGATGCGGACGATACTTCGAACATTTTTTTTTATGACAGCCATGACATGCTTTTGGCAGCATGGATCATGTCAGAAAAAATTGGAGGCAGATATTGATTCCACCACAATCCGTAATCTGCCGGATGAAAAGAAAAATCCCTTCATCAATTTTCCGAATATCAATAAATCACCTTACTACCATCAGAAAAAGGAATTGCAGAAAATAGAACAATACCGGAATTCCACGGAAATTGAAGCCTGGTATGAGGCCCTATATGATTATGTTTCTAATTTCGGAATTCAGAATTTTTATAAGGACACGCCACTTTTATGGGAATTTGCCACCCTGGCGGAAAAAACAGGCAGGCAGGAAGAGGCGGTAGAACTTTATAAACTGGTCCTGAAACACCACCGGCAGGACATAGATATCCGGAAAATCCAGCAGCATTTTGATTCTATCCAGGGAAATATCATGGCTCAATACGTATCAATTGATTATTATTACGAACTGGTGGATTACCGGAAAGCGGTGGATACCCTGCAGCCTCCACGGGGGGTTCTCCTGAACATGGGCCACCTGATAAATTCCAGGTTCTCGGATTACGGACCATCACTGAATATCCAGGATTCAGTCCTTATCTTCACCTCCAAACGTAATGATTATGATGTAGCAATAGATGTCCGGCGTAACGAGGACCTGTTTTTCGCACATAAGGATGAATATGGCTGGACGGAAGCGATCCCCCTGACTGAGATAAATACCATATTCAATGAAGGTTCAGCCTGTATCAGCAAGGATGGGAACACCCTGTTCTTTTCACGCTGCAATGCACCGGACACCTATGGTAACTGTGACCTGTTCTATGCAAACAGACAGGCGGATGGCACCTGGGGAAACATCCAGAACCTGGGTACCCATATCAACAGTAATGCATGGGATTCTCACCCGAGCCTTTCCCATTCGGGAGACACCCTGTATTTCGCCTCTGACAGGATCGGAGGATTTGGCCTGTCTGACATTTATTTCACCATTAAAGGCAAAAAAGGAATATGGCAGGAAGCTCAGAATGCAGGGCCCTACATCAATACCCGCAACAACGAGGTCAGTCCGTTTTATCACCCGACCTATGATGTTCTTTATTTCAGCTCAAATGGTCATTTATTGAATTTCGGTGAGTTTGATATATACAAAGCGTACCGGTACGGCCGTTTCTGGGGGGAACCAACGAACATAGGCCCATTGGTCAATGGAGAAGGCTCTGAATTTTATTTTACGATCGATGCAGAGTCGAAAAATCTTTTTTATGCAAAAAGTATAGAGAATGATATGGCCAACCTTGACCTTTATTCCTTCCCGTTGCCCATGGAAGCCCAGCCGGATGCCACCACCCTGCTTACCGGATCGGTGATCGACATCAACACGAATGACCCCTTCACCAACGGGATCGTTACGGTCATAGATCTTGAGGATGGTATCGAGGTCGCCCCGAGGAGATTAAGTGCACGGGGAACCTTTGAATTTAACCTCATCAACAACAACCGGTATCTCCTGATCATCCAGAGCAGCGAATTTTTCCGGATTGAGGAATTCTTTACACTTGTGGGAAACATGGAGATCAATAATTATACGGAGTCCATTTCCTCTAGAATGGAATTTGAATCCATAGAATTCGATGTTGAAAGTGCTGAATTGAAGACAGCCATGTTCTATGACCTGGATAAGGTGGCTCTCTTCCTGCTTGACAATCCTGATTTCAAATTGCGGATATCCGGTCATACGGATTCTTATGGTACCCCGGAATATAACCTGGATCTTTCCAAAAGAAGGGCAAGTGCCATCCTGGAATATATTGTCTATTTTGGTAATGTGGCGCGTGCCCGTGTGGAATCGGAGGGATATGGAAGCACCATGCCCATCGTGGAGGAAGTTTCGGAAGAAGACAGGCAGCTGAACCGCAGGGTGGAATTTGAATTA
>JAGTVG010000503.1 GCA_018224645.1 Cyclobacteriaceae bacterium | reverse complement strand
TAGGTTAGGGCAAGATATAAAAATTGATGCAATAAAAACAATTCCTAAAAGGAATAAATTTTAAAAAAAATGAGTGCAAAACACGCCAAAACAGCTGAATTTGGACGATTTTGACTAAAAAATCAAAAATTGATCAGGAAAAAAATATTGAACTATAAATTGAATCTTAAGACTGTAAAAATAAGTCTCTCAGGAGGATATAAATTATAAACAAGATTAACTATTTCAGTATCCGGAAAACAGCCTTCAAGTAACACTTTAAGTGCTTTCGGGTCCTGAAAAAAAATATTTTTTTCGGAATTTACCTACCGAATGAAATTAAATTCGACACGTCTGTTCTGTTCAAGCTTTTCAAGATCTGTTGTTTTACTGCCCGAAGGATCCACCCCTAATCCTTTTGTAACAATCCTGCGCGCACTGATCCCTTCTTCCACCATGATCCTTTTGACACGTTCGGCTCTCCGCTGCGATAATCTCTGGTTATAGGATTTATTGCCGACGGGGTCTGTAAAGCCCGTAATTTCTACCTTATAATCTTCATTGCTCTTCAGAAATTCAACGATCCTGTAAATGACATCGAAGGACGCATCATCTTTGGGAATATAGGCATTGAATTCAAAAAATACATTGCCAAAAGCCAGGTAACCGGATCTGCCCGCCTCCATTTCCATGGGTTCTTCCGTGGTTGCTTCAGCTGCCTCACTTGAAACCACTGCCGGAGTGGATAAGGCTACATCATACTCATAAACATACTGCCCTCCCCTGTTTTCAAGAAAAACATTCATCATGTATGGCTCATAACCTTCCTCCATCACGGATACCTGGTATTCATAACCGGAAGGGATCTGGATCTCATAACCTCCGGATCCTGCATCCGGCAGGGCTGTTCCTATATTTCTTCCACCCGGAACCAGTTGAAATGTGATCTCGGAAGAAATCGGCTTCCCGGTATCCATATCGATGACATTGCCCTGCAATACCACCAGGGGAGTTGATTCAAGGATTTCAGGACGTTCCATCCGGATGATATGATAAATGCTGTCCTCGTCGTTTCGTGCAAAATACGAATAATTGTCCTGTTCGTCGAAATAATAGTATTTTTCATCAAAGGAAGAATTGATATCAGGACCGAGGTTCACCGGGGTAGACCAGTTGTTCCAGGTGGAATCCAGCCTGACCACCCTGTAAATATCACCTTCCCCGAATCCTGCAAATCCTGCCGTCGAAAAATACAATGCACTTTCAGATTCTGCATAAAATGGCGCAAATTCATCCATTGCCGTATTGATCTTCCGGCCGAGATTAATGGGTTCTGTCCATCTGTTTTCATTTTCCAGATGGGAAATATAAATATCCCTTCCCCCTTCCGTATCGTACCGGATGGTTGAAATAAACATCACCTTGCCCTCTGATGCAAGCGAAAAATCCGCATTAAAGGAGACAATAAAATCATTTCTTATTTTCTGTTCCTGAATTCCCTCCCATTGATCGCCATTTTTCTGAACCAGTACAACATTCCGGTCAGACCTGTTGACATCACCTGAAATATTACCAAAAAGGAACATATCCCTTCCATCCACCTGGTCATAATCGCAGGCCGTATTCAATACATAATTATTGATCTCCTCTCCGATAGGACCCACATCCTCCATGGTCCCCTGGGGGCTAACGATGGACATCCAGATATCCCCGGGATCCTGGGCGGTGCCCAGGTTATCAGGATGGTAGGCACGGGTAAAATAGAGGGTATTGAATTTTTTTACAAAGACAGGTCTGGTATCGGAAACATTGCCGGTGGCATTAAGTGAAACAACCTCGCCAGACAGCGTAGGATTGCTTATAATAGCCAGTTCCTGTGTAGCCATGAGCGGTATTTTGGTGCCGGAAATCCCGATGGCATCGATCCCGTTAAATCCCGGGACCTGACTTCCGTCAATCACGACCCTGGCGGCTTTTACCTGATATTCCGTCTCATCGATATAGATATTCAACATCCTGCCAGGCACACTCAGCGGACGGGCATTGAAGGTATTGATCAGATACTCGTTTCCGCTTACATCATACAGGTAAACTTCCGTTACCGCCCCCGGATTATAGGATTCTGCAATCGCTATCTGCTGCACTTTCATGGGATTTTCAAATCCCACCTTAATATATTCCACCCTGTCTGATCGTTTGGGTAACCATTCATTCGGGTTATCCCCCGGATTAGGCAATACGTTCGGTTTTCCAAGTACCTGCTGAGCTGCGTATTCGTATGCGGAAAGTTCCGATGAAAATTCAATAACTTCGTTTGCCCATTGACTCTCCTGGGCAAACAACGGCAGGCCGGACAACATCAGTCCGACGGGTAAGAAGAATATTCTTCTCATTGCTGTAATAAGTTAGTTAGATCGATACAGACGGCAATATAAAAAAACTTTATTTATATCGCCATATCATATCGACAGTATTCTAACTTCCACCCGCCGGTTAATTTGTCTTGATTCTTCGTCATTTTCTGTGGAAATTGGCCTGGAACCGCCAAAGGCCTGCGTTTTGACACGTTTTTCCTCTATACCGTGCCTGATCAGATATTTTTTAATTTCCTCGACCCGATTCTGGGAAAGGACCATATTGGCCTGTCTTCCGCCCAGCCGGTCGGTATGACCCTCCAGCCTGACCACCATTTCGGGATATTGTTCCAGCAACAATAACAGTTCATTTAATTCCTCAAAGGAATTACCCTGGATCTGGAAGTCTCCCTGTTCAAAATATATTCTCTGCAGCCTGAGCACACTGCCCGGTTTGACAGACACCAGCTGGTAATTGATAGAATCCAGATTCTGATCAATGTTCAGGGTATCGATTTCAGGTTTATAATTCGGCGCTGATACTTCCACAAGGTATTTATTCTGACGGTGAACACCGATGGAATATACGCCTGAGGTTTCGTGTGAATCATCAATATAGACTTCGGAGATATCCGGAAGGGCCTGGAATATGATGGTAGCCCTGATCGGGTGATGATCGGCAGCATCATATACCCTCCCTGTGACATTATATCGTAATATATTCTGTCCGGCTCCAGGCCAATGGATCAGCAAAGCCGGGAAGACCCATATTAAAATAATACTGACGGATTTCATGCGTTCCTGGGTATTAGTGCTTGTCCCCCTGATTCCCCTCTCAATAATATACTGAATTAAATATATTGATTCACTAAATTTTCATATAATTCCTGCCGGCCGCTGACGAGCGAAGGTTTATCTTTCGATCCTGCTTTCTCCCTCAAATCCTCAAGCGTCAAAGCCCCTTCTTCAAAAGATTTTCCATCCCCTTCATCAAAAGAACTATACCTTTTTTTCCTGAGAAGCCGGTAATCCGATTCTTTCAGAATTTTATCCGCTGCCATCAGGGCACGGGCGAAAGTATCCATTCCCCCGATATGCGCATAAAACAGATCGATCAGATCCGTAGAATTCCTTCTCAATTTAGCATCAAAATTTATGCCACCTCCCTTAAATCCTCCTGCTTCCAGTATCACCAGGAAGGCTTCTGTCAATTCATTGATGTTATTCGGGAACTGATCCGTATCCCAGCCATTCTGATAATCCCCACGGTTTGCATCAATACTTCCCAGCATGCCTTCATCCGCGGCGACCTGAAGTTCATGCTGAAATGTATGGCCGGCCAATGTTGCATGATTGACCTCTATATTCAGCTTAAAATCATCCATAAGGTCATATTTGTGCAGGAATCCAAGCACTGTGGCTGCATCATAATCATATTGATGTTTTGTCGGTTCCATGGGTTTCGGTTCGATAAAAAACTGGCCCTTGAACCCTTGTTTCCGCGCATAATCCCTTGCCATCGTTAAAAATCTGGCGAAATGTTCCTGTTCCCGCTTCATATCCGTATTCAACAGGCTCATATAACCTTCCCTGCCGCCCCAGAATGTATAATTTTCCCCTTTCAGTTCAATATTGATGTCGAGTGCTGTCTTTACCTGGGCACCTGCATGCGCTACAACCGAAAAATCAGGGTTGGTTGCAGCACCGTTCATATAAATTGGATTTGAAAATAAATTGGCGGTGCCCCACAACAATTTTATCCCATACTGGGAAATTTTCTCCTTTGTGAACTCAATGACCTTATGCAGCCGCCGTTCTGATTCGGCGATCGATCCCCCTTCCTCCACCAGGTCAAAATCATGAAAACAGAAATAGGGCACGCCGATCTTACTCATAAAATCAAAGGCGGCATCCATTTTATCAAATGCCCTGTCGACAGGACCAGTTTTTTTATCCCATCGATATTTTTTACTGCCGGGTCCAAAGGGATCGTTTCCAGTATTACAGAAAGAATGCCAGTACGCCACCGCAAACCTGAAATGATCCTTCATGGTTTTGCCAGAAATAATTTTTTTCTCATCATAATATTTAAACGCAAGCGGGTTGGCAGATTCCGGACCTTCGTATCTGATCTTATCAATTCCCTTGAAATATTCTATGTTCATGATAATTTATCTGTTAAAACTTTTAACCATTGATTATATTCATTCTGATATTTTTCCATTTTTTCCCTATCCGGTTCGATGACCATCCGGATAGTCAGGCCGCTGAATGCCTCTTCATGATCCTTATAGAATTTTACCCCGATTCCAGCAGCTCTTGCAGCTCCCTGAGCGCCATCCGTATTGTACAACTCAAGAGTGGCACGGGTGGTATTCACAAAAGCTTCCCTGAAAACATCACTCAGGAACATGTTGGCAACTCCCGCCCTGACAATCTTCAGCGGAACTTCCATCCTGTTCATGATATCGAAGCCATACCGGAGGGCAAAAACGATCCCTTCCTGAGCGGCCCGGAACAGGTGCCCACGGTGGTGACGGTTAAAATTCAAGCCGGAAATGACCGCTCCCGGATCCTTATTTTCCAGTACTCGTTCAGCACCGTTACCAAATGGCAATATCCTGACTCCTTCTGAGCCAATGGGTATGGCTGATGCGAGTTGATTCATTTCTGGATAATCCAGATGACCCAGCTGATTTTTCAGCCAGCTGTTCAATATGCCTGTTCCATTGACACACAACAATACTCCGTATCTTGGGATCCCGGGGGAATGGTTTACATGAACGAATGTATTTACCCGGCTTTTCAGATCGTAATTTGCCTTATCAGTGACTGCATAGATAACACCGGAGGTACCGGCAGTCGCCGCTATTTCACCAGGTTCAACGGCTTTCAGTGAAAATGCATTATTTGGCTGGTCTCCCGCACGATAGGTTACCGGAATGCCTTCCGCCAGCTCAAGTTCACTGGCTGCCGATGCTGTCAGCCGTCCCTGTTCACCAAAGGTCGGAACGGTCTCCGGAACCATTGAAACATCCAGTCCATATTCATTCAGAACCATATCAGATATCCCGTTCAGCCTGTAATCCCAGAAAATTCCCTCTGACAAACCGGAAACGGTTGTCCGGATCAAACCGGTCATTTTCATGGCGATATAATCGCCGGGAAGCATAAATTTATCGATTTTATCATAAATTTCCGGTTCATTCTCCTTCACCCATTTCAGTTTGGATGCCGTAAAATTACCCGGTGAATTTAGCAGGTGTGATAATACTTTCTCCTCCCCCATTTTCCTGAATGCTTTTTCTCCGATATCCACGGCACGGCTGTCGCACCAGATGATGGAGGGACGAAGAATGTTCTTATTCCGGTCGACAAGCACAAGCCCATGCATCTGATAGGAAATGCCGATGGCAAGTATCTCATCAGGCCGGAAATCATTTTTTTGCCGTAATTCACCCGTCGCCAGTTTCAGATGGTGCCACCAGCCTGCAGGATTCTGTTCAGCCCATCCCAGGTGCGGACTGTCGATATCCATTTCTTTTTTCGGAGAAATTCCTGAACCAATCACATTCCCATTATCAGCGTCAAGCAGTGTGACTTTCACGGAAGAACTTCCTACATCATAACCCAGTAAAAATTGCCTCATGTTGATGAAAATTAAAAAATCCCCAGAAACTCTGCTGATTAAAAATACAAAAATAAATAAATAAAATATCCGTTGGCTGTTATAATCATCCGGCCCGGATATATTCCTGAAATGAATAATCATACGGGTTTCGGGAATCCCTGTGGTAAAAACGGTCCTTAATCAGCTTCCATTCCAACTTATCAATTTCAGGGAACCAGGCATCACCCGGGAAAATGCCATGTACAACCGTCAGATAAATATAATTGGCAAAGGACATGGCCTGTTCGAAAATTGACTGCCCGCCCAGAATAAATATTTCAGGTTCATGCTGTAACAGGGATAAAGCAGTTTCCCAGTTTTCTGCCCGGATGCAATTTTCACAAAGATCCGGGATTTCTGAATGACTCAATATGATTGACCGGGAGGTTGAAAGTAATTTATCGGGTGCAAGATAGCTGTTCCTTCCCATCACGAATGGTTTCCCCGCTGTGATTCTTCTGAAATTCTGCCAGTCGGCAGGCATGTTCCAGGGCAGCTGATTATGGCGGCCGATTACCCGGTTCTCCGACATGGCTGCGATCAGGGATATTTTTTTCATATGTCAAATTTGCAGAAAAAATGCGTTTTTAATTCAATAAATACACCTTATCCGAGCGTGTAATTCGAAAAAAGTTTATATTTGAAGATTAAGCATCCATATGGATATTAATTTAATATCCATATAGAATATTACCAATTGATTTGCTCATATGATCCGCCGGAATCTTAATATCTACATTTTATTCCTTGTCCTGATCTTTTCAGCGGCTAACATACTCCCGGACATCTCCTTCGAAACCCAGTGTGAACTAACGGGTGACCGAAACCAGCCAGTTAAGGAATCCCAGGATACTGAAGGTGAAAAAAAGGGTTTGGATGACCAGGATCTGATGAACAGGACCTTATCCGGAACAGGGAATTATCCCCTGGCCAATAATAAGAATTGTCATTCTCCGGCATTTCATTTAGACCATCCACTTGATGTAATTTCACCTCCACCCGAAACATTTTTTTGCTGAAGCGGTTAGCACTTAAACCGTATACATTCCCATTTAATAATCTTAATATTAAAGTTTTATAACTAACTGATTCTTATTATAAAAAAGTATCCATCATGTCTTCCTTTTTCAAAGAAATCAAAAGTGATCTGCCGGCTAGTATAGTTGTCTTTCTTGTAGCCGTTCCCCTCTGTCTCGGGATTGCCCTGGCCTCGGGAGCACCCATGTTCTCAGGAATCATTGCCGGGATCGTTGGCGGGATCGTGGTTTCCATATTCAGCGGATCAAGCCTCGGTGTAAGCGGACCTGCCGCCGGTCTGGCTGTGATCGTTCTGGCGGGAATTAACGACCTGGGATTTGAAGCATTTCTCCTGGCGGTTGTCATCGCAGGAGTCATACAGGTTATACTTGGATTTGCCAAGGCCGGGATCGTAGGCTATTATTTCCCGAGTTCAGTCATCAAGGGAATGCTTACAGCCATCGGGATCATCATTATCCTGAAACAGATCCCGCATGCTTTCGGTTATGATGCAGATTTTGAAGGCGACCTTTCCTTCGTTCAACCGGATGGAGAAAATACATTTTCAGAATTGGTGAATATGTTTAATTACATTTCTCCCGGTGCCATCATCATGACGGCAATAGGTCTTGCCATCATGATCATCTGGGAAAGGCCCTTCATGAAAAAACATAAAATATTCCAGTTGATCCAGGGACCTCTGGTTGCAGTGGTATCAGGTATTGTCTTGAATTTATCATTTAAAAACTTCCCGTCGCTGCATCTCAGTAATGAACAACTGGTGAATATTCCCATAGCTTCGGATCTGACAGAATTTATGGGATTATTCGCCTCGCCGGATTATTCACAGATTTTCAGCCCGGACATTTATATCCTCGCATTGACCCTGGCTGTTGTTGCAAGTCTGGAAACCCTTTTATCAGTTGAAGCGACCGATAAACTCGATCCGATTAAGCGGGTCACGCCAACCAACCGGGAATTAAAAGCACAGGGAATTGGAAATATCATATCGGGTTTGATCGGAGGATTGCCCATTACCCAGGTGATCGTCAGAAGTTCTGCAAATATTCAATCGGGAGGAAAGACCAAAGCCTCTTCTTTCCTCCATGGTGTTTTATTGCTGGCAAGTGCAATTCTGATTCCAAGGATCTTAAATTTCATTCCCCTGGCCAGTTTGGCGGCCATCCTTATCATCGTAGGCTTTAAACTTGCTAAACCTTCCCTGTTTAAAAGTATGTACAGGCTTGGATGGCCCTTATTTGCTCCGTTTATGATTACCATTGTAGCGATTGTTTTCACGGATCTCCTGATTGGAATTGCACTCGGTATGGGAGCTGCTGTTATGTTTATCTTATATACGAATCTTAAAACGCCGTATTATTTTGATCCCGAAAAACATCATTCGGACGAAAAAATAAAAATCGAATTATCTGAAAATGTCAGTTTTCTGAACCGGGCCAGTATATTACAAACCCTGAATCATCTTCCAGAAAATTCCACCGTTGAAATAGATGCTTCCAAATCGAGGATCATCGATCATGACGTTCTTGAGTTGATCTATGATTTCCAGGAAAATGCCAGGCACAGGAACATCATTCTCGAATTCAAGGGATTCAATGGAACCAAGCTGCCCGATCAGTTCAGAAATTTCGCCAGGTCCATGGTGGAAAAGTCCCCTGGAAGGATGGCCAAACTCAGATAATAAGAAACATGAAGGCATCAATCTGATTGACGATTCAGGATTCTCCGGGGATTTCTAAAATGCCAGGCTGTCTTTAAGGTGCCGGAAATATCATTCCGAGGCATTCATTAAAAACCTTGTTCTGGATTTTAGGGTAATGACCGGAATCTTTTAACACTAGATGGTCAATCATCAACACACCCTCAATGCTCTTCGCCGATTTTCATCCGGGTGAGATGAGACATGTGTAAAAGGCCTATAATTTAAGAAATAATTCTGATTTGTTGGTTTTTTTAATATATTAAACTCCGGATTCAGATCTGATTCCTTTTTAAAAAAAACAAATTCATTTTTAGATATAATAATAACTAAACTCCATAGGTATGAAAGAACAATACAATGACCGCAGAGGATTTTTAAAGAAACTGAGCATTGGCGGGCTGAGCCTGGCCGGGCTGGCATCGGCGCCCATTGAGGATGTGCTTGCTTATTCAACTCAAAAAGT
>JAGTVG010000502.1 GCA_018224645.1 Cyclobacteriaceae bacterium | reverse complement strand
TTCAGAGCCAGGTTATTGTCCAAAGCCTCATTAATATAATCATCAAGAATACCAGATTGTCCAAAGGCAATATGACATAAAAAGAATATGGGAATAAAAACACGCATCATTTCATGTTATCTGGGTATTGAACCATGCTGGGCAATTTCAAGATGGGTCCTTAAAATATCAGCAGCCTCGATTTCAAAGATCCTGAACAAATGTTCGTGATTGTTGATCACCATCAGGATGCCCAGCATCTGTGACCATAAGGTCGAAGTCAGGTGACTTTCAGGAATATCCCTGCGTATCGACCCATCCTGTATCCCCTGCATCACACAACGCTGTACGATGCTGATCGGGGATTGATGTCTCACATAATCTTCAAATGCCTCCTTCCCGATATTCAGATTTTCCATATTGCTTGTCTGGATCTCAATAAAAAGTCTGAAATAATCACTGAAATTCCTTGAAAACATGATAAAAGTCTCTCCTAACGATATCAATCGCTCCTTTCCGGTCTGGAGAGTTCTCATGTTTTTCTGCATGAGGGAATTCAGGATGGCCGCGCCGCGCTGAAATATGGCGAAACGGATATCTTCCTTGCTTTTGAAGTAGAGATACAATGTTCCCTTGCTTAATTCAGCCTGTTCGGCCACTTCGTCCATGGTGGAAAAATCAATTCCCTTTTTGAAAAACACTTTCTCTGCAGCATCCAGGATCTCATTCCTTCGGTTTTCTTTTTCCCTTTCCTTTCTTTCGGTAATCCCCATTGACTATAGGTTATTTAATATATGTTAATAAATTAAATGACTATAAGTCATTTTTACAACATATTCTTTAAATATTTTCCAGAAAATCCGGTTCATCACCCTTCAGGTTGCCCAACAGGGATCATCAAACAGACAATTCCATAAGGGGACGGGCTGTTATTCCGTTCTTTAGTCAGAAAAACCTTACATACATCGGTATATTTAAAATATTGTCTGTGTATTGAGCAAAAAATTTTCCTATTTCCGGTGCTTAATTTTTTGGCATTCAAATATGCATGACAACGGGATAACGATAGAATCACTTTTCGGTCAATACCTGGCCGATCCATCAGAAATCATGGCCATTGAACAGGAACTGGCTACCCCTTTATCGAATGGAAAAAAGATCAGGTTGATACAAAGGATTATTCAGCGTTCCGAAAAACAGGTGACAGCTGAGAATTATTCCGGTTATGCAAGCTGGCTCGGTCAGATGCTCGAAAAAATAAACCTTCTTGATTCGGTTCACGCCGGTAATGATGCATTTTTCAGTCACCATGATGATATCCGTGAATTTGTCATAAAAGCCCTCAAATCAGCAACTAAGGACCTGAAGATATGCATGTTCACCATCAGTGACGATCCCATTGCCGAAACGGTGGCCGGATGCCACAGGCAGGGTATCAATGTCCGGATCATTACGGACGACGGTAAAATATTTGATAAAGGATCGGATATCTATTCACTGTACCGGATGGGGATAAAGATCAAAATGGATACCTTCAGAAGTCTGATGCATCATAAATTTGTTATCATCGACAATTATAAACTTCTGACAGGAAGTTATAACTGGACAAGAACCGGATCGGATGTAAACAATGAAAATGTTCTGATCACCACGAACAACCGGATCGTGAAAGCCTATAAAAACGAGTTTAAAAGGCTGTGGTCCGAAATGAAACCCCTGCCGAATTGATAAAAAATCAGATCTTCTTCAATGTACTTATTAGGCGTTCAATATCGGATTCCGAGTTGTACATGGACATACCGATCCTCACCACCCCGCCTGATTCCTGCAATCCCAGTACTTCCATGGCCTTGATTGCATAAAAATTCCCATTCCAGGCAGCAATACCCTCCTCTGCAAGAAGGGTACATATATATTCAGGATGCACACTGTCATGAACAAATGATAGGGTCGGTGCCCTCTGCGCATCCCCGTATCCGGGGCCAATGACACGGAGTTTTTTAATCCCGGCGATCTCATTAAACAATATTTTCAACAGTTCCTGTTCATGAACATTTATCCGTTCCATGCCTGATCTCATTTTTTCACGGGCGGATTTTCCTTCGCCCAGGGCAGCGATAAAAGCAGCCACAGCATTTACTCCGGCCAGGGATGCATGATTGAGTGTACCCGTCTCGATCCGGAATGGAGCCTGCTGATCCTGGGTTCTTAACCTGTCAACCGGGAGATTATCCAGGGCCCCTGGTTTAGCATACAGGAATCCGAGATGCGGACCATAAAATTTATAGGATGAACACAATAAAAAATCAGCCCCAATTTCCTGAACATCGACAGGAAAATGGGGTACATAATGCACCGCATCAAGAAGGAACAAGGCACCTGCTTCGTAGGCGAGTTTCCGGCCCAACAGGACGTTGTTGACGGTTCCAAAAGCATTGGAAGCCATGCCCATGGCAATCAGCCTCGTATTTTCACTAACCTTGTTTCGCATATCCTCTTCATCCAGCACCCCTTCAGGAAGTAATTTAACCTCCCTTACCTTAATTCCGTTTTCCCGGAGCAAAAGCCAGGGCCCCCTGTTGGCTTCATGGTCCAGTTGCGTGATCAGGATCTCGTCACCGGGTTTGAAAATCCGTGAACATGCCCTGCTTATTGCAAAATTGAGTGAAGTCATATTCTGCCCAATGGAAATATTAGACGGCCCTTCTCCCCCCAGAAGGTTGGAAATATTGTTCCGGGCTGCCTCTATGATATGATCAGTCTGACGGGAAGTCTGAAACTGACCATGGGTATTTGAATTATAATATCTGTAATAATTACTGACCGCCCGGATTACCCTCGATGGTACCTGGGTGCCCCCGGGGCCATCAAAAAATATAACCGGATGATGGTTGACCTTTCTTTTCAGCGAAGGAAACTGTTCCCTGACACTTTCAATGGATAACTTTTTTACCTTCATTTATAACAATGATTTTGAATATGATGATAAGTTACGATAATCCGCTCGATACGAATAGAATAAATTAATAAAAACAGCAGGGGCAATTGCTGTCAATCATGTGGACCCGTAGTTCCGCCTGCAGGTTTCAGGTGATTGGGAACCAGGTTCCCATAATCAAATTTTCTATAATCGTACCTGATTTTAATCATATCGGGGTCAATAAAGCGGGGATCACCCTCCATCCTTACCGGATATATATTCAATTTTTCCCGGTTGTCTGCGAAAAACTTCCTTCCCGGCCTGGCGGAAACAAACAGTGCTGAATTTCCCTGGTTCAGATCGATCTTGTAATTCCGGTTAAGCTTATGATTTTTCTCCAGGAACTTAAATGAATCATGCTGGCCAAGGACTGAATGGGTAATCATATAGATCAATATGGTCAAAATGAGTTTCATTGTAATTTCTGTAATTTTTGGATGTCCGTATGATGAAATATTGCTATAATGATAAATATATTGTAAAATATATCATTTATCAACAATTGCACTCGCGGAAGAATTCGGCATTTTTCAATTTGCAGGGTTGTTTTTCAGGCAATAAAAAAGGATAATTATGTTCGGGGGAGAAATAGTGAGCGGTACTAAACCATTATTCTGAATAATTATTAATATCTTGTTATTTTATGGTTTAAAATCAAACCCATTAACTTTTTTTAAAAAAATTTGGATTTCCCTGCATCTGGCCGGTAAAAAAGAGGGTTTTTCAGATTAATGGGCTTTCCAACTGGTGATTGAACAGAATTTCAGTATTTTTCCGCGCCAGATCTTCATTGAAATAATCTTCCCAGGGATCCCTGACCTGACTTAACCTTCTGAATATATTTTTGATATGATACTTGCGGGCGTTAAAATCCTTCTGCAGGGATTCATCCCAGTTAACCGGAGTGGCAACGGGAGCGCCTTTTGCAGCCCGCAGACTGTAAGGAGCAACGGCTGTCTGCCCATAGGAATTGCGCTTACTGTCTAAATAGATCCTGCCCTCACGTTTGTTCTTATATTGCCGGGTAGTAAACTGATCCCCACATGTATTCTCCAGCCTCTCAGCAAGCTTATCGGCTGCTGCCTTTACTTTATCAAAGTTATTTTCAGGCAATACCGGCATGACCAAATGTAATCCTTTCGATCCTGTTGTCATCAGGAAAACATTCAGCTTATCTTTTTCAAGGAATTCCCTGATATGGGGCAAGGTCTTCCTGATCATATTAAAATTCTTCCCGGGAGGGTCAAGGTCCAGGATCACCTTATCCGGAAAATCGGGTTTATCTGCCCTGCTCAGCCAGGTATGAAAAGTGATGCATGCCTGATTGGCCAGATACACCATCGTCTCGCTGGAATTGCAGATCACCTGTGTAATGTCGCCCCCCTCCTTTTTTTTAACGGTTGCCCGGTCAATCCAGCCGGGAAAATAATCAGGTAGCTCTTTCTGATAAAATCCGGAAGATTTAATGCCATCAGGAAACCGCTGAAGCATTAAAAGTCTGTTTCTGACAAAGGGAAAAATAAAATCAAAGATCTTTTCATAATAGGTCACGATGTCAGCCTTTGTGTATTCATCACCAGGATACATAATCTTTTCCGGCTTCGATACTTTGATATCTTTTTCAGTCACTTTCATATCTGATAAAAATCTTTTGTATCCGGAAATTCATTTTTACTTGATCTGGATATTATCTTCACTTAAACCATTAATCCGGATTTGGCGGATCATTCATCCTGAACACTTTTTCGAATCGTTTCCAGATTTCTCCCGCTGATCACGGAATTGGGTTGAGTGCTCACTGGATTTCTGCGCGCATCCGCTTTTTCATCTTCCATTTTTACCATCAGTCACTGTTCATCATTATTTTTCTTTTTGATCCTGGTCATCGCATAACCTCCCTGAATTTTTTTTCCTTCCAGCCAGGCGGTGAAATGACCATTTTCTATGGCCAGATTAAGATTTATATGCTGGCCATCCTTCATGGTAAGGTTTTTAAAATTACCCCTATCCCAAACCAGAATGGTGCCGCCTCCATATTGGCCTTCAGGAATGACCCCTTCAAAATCGGCATATTCCAGCGGATGATCCTCCGTTTTGATAGCCAGTCTTTTTTCAGACTTGTTCAGCGAAGGGCCTTTTGGAACAGCCCATGATTTTAATACCCCATCAACGGCAATCCTAAAATCATAATGCAGATTTCTTGCATCATGCTTCTGTATCACAAAATAAGGCTTATGGGAGTTACGATGCTCATCGCCCCGGGGTTCTGAAGAGTTTCTAAAATCCCTCCTGTGATGATATTTATCCAGTTGACTCATGAATTTAAACTGATCCAAGAACTTATCCATATTTCCTCCTATTTAAAAAATTCCATCCCATGTCCTCATAAATCCTTGACTTCAGTGGTTTCCGACAGCCATCTTTTTGCAATAACACGATCGGATCTTGAAAAGTACCTGACTTCCGCGGAAGTGAATGGCAGGATTGTTTTTGTCATCCAATCCTTCCATTTTAGATCCCCCACAACCGCGATCCTGCTGAAATAATTAGCATGTTTTGTATCAAATTTCAAATCTTCCCGGATTACACCCGGTATAATCGAATCAAAACTTTCAAATTCAACATATACCTTGATCCGTTCCTCTTTTTTTAATTTCCTTTCAAATGCAGAAACCATCATATCATAATCATCCCGGGTGATCTCCTCTGTCACTTCAATTGCCAATACATCAGTATCATCCTGGTTTATAATATTGATCATGATTTTTATTGTTTTCGGGAACTGGAATTTCAACAACTGTACCATTCATTCATGAAGGCGCCATTGCCTGTCAAGAATTCTGCCGGAAAAGTTCTTCAAAATAAGCGACTTAAACTGTCCTGGATCAAATGGGCACAAAGCACTTATCCCGGTTAATCACTTTTTTCACACCCATTATTTCCGGGATAGTTCCGGCATGTCTTTGATTGAATCCTGAAATGTTTTTGTGCAATATCTTCCCCTGTATGTAGCATAGATTCCTCGCGGACACATAGAATTCCTCGCGGATATAAGCGGATACATAAAAAGAAATGTACGCGGTCACCGCTGACCGGGCCGTAACGGATGAAGATGCATTATTCAATCAAGCGATCGTGTTTTTAAATGCCTTATGCTTCATATTAAATACTTTTCAACAGGGACGTAAAAATCGAAATGAAACTTGGAATTACCAATTCATCAGGTTATTATACAAAACAGGAGAAATAATAAAATAAATTATGATAACCGATAAAATCAAAGCCGCCATTTTCGATCTCGACGGCGTGATTACCCAGACAGCATTCCTTCATGCTGAGGCATGGAAAGAAATGTTCGACCAGTACAATGACCAACGAAAAAAAAAGAACCTGGAACCTTTTGATGCCTTTTCAATCCAGAAGGATTATCCCATATACATCGATGGTATTCCCAGGTATGACGGAGTTGCAAATTTTCTGAAATCCAGGAAAATAGAACTTCCATGGGGTAACCCAGAGGATGATCCCGGTATGCAAACCATCTGCAGCCTTGGAAATCTTAAAAATGAAATCTTTCTCCGTAAGGTTGACAATCATGGCGCAAAGGTGATTGAATCCAATATCCGGGTAGCGGAAAAATGGAAAAAATCAGGTTTAAAAACGGCCATCGTTTCCTCAAGTAAAAACTGCGAAATGATTCTGAAATCCGCAGGGCTGGAAGATCTTTTTGAGGTGCGTATCGATGGTATGGATTCAGGGGAAAGAAAACTGAATGGTAAGCCAGCGCCGGATATTTTTCTGGAAGCTGCTGCAGAATTGGGTTTTCTTCCGGATGAATCCCTGATCGTTGAAGATTCGCTGGCGGGTGTCGAGGCGGGAGTAAGAGGGAGGTTTAAATATGTAATCGGGATCGGCCATGGAGATAAGGCAGAAAAAATGAAGGAGCTTGGTGCCGATAAGGTTGTGCATAACCTGGAAGACCTCGATACTCATTTTAAAACTGACCTGACGGATCACAGGAACCTGCAGGATGCCCTGGAACAGTTTGAGATACTTGCCAGTGAATGGGAGGGCAAAAAAATATATCTTTTTCTGGATTATGATGGCACCCTCTCCCCCATTGTCAGGGAATTCGATAAAGCTTTCCTGGCCGATGATATGCGTGAAGCCATCATTAAAATTTCGAAGCTATGTTTTACGGCCATTGTGAGCGGTCGTGGCATGGATGATGTAAAGGAAAGGGTGAAAATTGAACATTTATATTATGCGGGAAGTCATGGATTTGAAATCTCAGGTCCCGGTGATTTTTATTATGAAATAGAGAAAGCGAGAAAATTGATCCCATCCCTGGATAAAATCGAAGAGGAGTTGAGGACCAACCTGGCCCAGGTGGAAGGTGTAAAGTTTGAAAGAAAAAAATTTGCCCTGGCCGTACATTACCGGGAAGCAGCGGAGGAAAAAGTGAAAAAGGTAAAAATGATCATAGATCAGGCGCTCAAAAATTACAGGGATATTGTCAAAGGACGGGGTAAAAAGGTGATCGAGATCAAACCCAAAGTGTACTGGCATAAAGGGAAAGCGATCAATCACCTCTTGAATGTATTCCGGAAGGAAAATGAGGACTCCTATGTGATCTATATCGGAGATGACATTACGGATGAAGATGCATTCATGCAGATCCGGGAAGGAACAGGCATACTGGTAGGCAGCCATGGGGAGCCTACCTTTGCCGGATATCACCTGGAGAATGTGAAGGCCGTCCGGGAATTCCTCATCCGGATGACGGAAAATCTCAAATAAGCCATCATGGACGGTTGGAAGATTGCTTATGATAATTATGTTCCGGAAGAGGAACCCCTGAGGGAAGCCATTTGTACTTTGGGAAATGGCTATTTTGCCACACGGGGCGCTTTTGAAGGATCACGCGCAGATAACATCCATTATCCGGGCACCTATTTTGCCGGGGGCTATAACCGGCTGAGATCGGAAGTGGCGGGCAGGATCATTGAAAATGAAGACCTGGTAAACTGGCCGGATTGGCTTTTTATCAGGTTCCGGATCGGGGATAATCCATGGTTCGACCTGGACGCAGTGGAAATTCACGCTTACCGGCAGGAACTTGATCTCCAACACGGTATCCTGCAACGGGAAATTTTATTTACTGATCCCGGGGGAAATAAAACCCAATTGACCTCCAGAAGGATCGTGCACATGGACAACGAACACATAGCTGCTTTCCAGTGGATCCTCAAGCCACTGAACTGGTCCAGAAATGTCGTTATCCGTTCGGGAATTGATGGAAGCGTGTCAAATACCGGGGTTAAAAGATACAGGGCGCTTAACGGCCGGCATTTCAGCATCATCGACAGGAACAGGCTATGTAAGGGTGGGATCTTTCTGAAGGTAAGGACAAGAACCTCTGAAACGGTGCTCGCACAGGCATCCAAAATAAAAATATACATTGACGGGAATGAGGCGGTCATTCACAGAAATGTTGTGGAAATGGAAGAATTTATCGCCGAAGACCTTGAATTTGTCGCCATCAATGGTCAGGATATCCGTGTGGAAAAATTTGTCACCATGTACAATTCCAGGGATCATGCCATTGCCAATCCCCTGATCGCGGCGGAGAAGGAAATAGAAAGGGTACATGATTTTGATGACCTGCTGGGTGCTCACCAGGATGCCTGGAAGGAGCTCTGGAAGCGCTGTGATACGGTCATCGAATGTGAGGGTGATCATCAGCGGATGCTGAGATTGCATATATTTCATATTCTGCAGACCACCTCATTCAATACAACCAATATTGATGTGGGTGTACCCGCACGGGGATGGCATGGAGAGGCATACCGTGGACATATCTTCTGGGATGAATTATTCATCTTTCCCTTTATGAATTTCAGTGTTCCCGAAATAACAAGGTCATTATTGAGATACAGGTATAGAAGATTGCCGGAAGCCAGGTATGCAGCCAGGGAAAAAGGCTTTGCAGGAGCCATGTTTCCCTGGCAGAGTGGAAGCGATGGCCGGGAAGAAAGCCAGGTTGTACACCTGAATCCCAAATCGGGGAGATGGGTCAAGGATACCACCTATATGCAACGGCATGTCAATGCGGCCATTGCTTACAATGTCTGGCAATACTTTCTGGTCACCCTGGATATGGAGTTCCTGTCTTTTTTTGGCGCCGAAATCATCTTCGACATCGCCAGGTTCTGGACGAGCAAGGCCGTTTATAATCCTGAAAAAGGAAAGTATGAGATCCGCCATGTCGTGGGACCGGATGAATATCATACAAAGTATCCGGATTCGGAATCCGATGGGATCAATAATAACGCCTATACCAATATCATGGCGGTATGGACACTGATGCGGGCACTCGATATTTTAAAGGAGATCGATGAGGCTACCAGGAAAAGCCTGCTTGTAAAAATAAAGATGGATGGCGACGAATTTGAAAAATGGGAAACCATCAGCAGGAACATGTATGTTCCGTTCATTGAAGGAACTAGGATCATAGGTCAATTCGAAGGATTCGAAAATCTGAAGGAACTGGACTGGGAAAAATACAGGAAGAAATATGGGGACATCCACAGATTGGACCGCATCCTGGAATCGGAGGGAGATTCGGTGAATGAATATAAAGTCTCAAAACAGGCTGATGTGCTGATGTTGTTTTATTTATTATCCGCTGAAGCGCTGTTGGAACTGTTTGAACGGCTGGGTTATGAATTCCAACCTGAAAATATCCTGGATAATATCGAATATTATTCCAAAAGGACTTCCCATGGTTCAACACTCAGCAAACTTGTCTATTCATGGGTAACGGCAAGGAGCCACCGGGATGTTTCGTGGGAAAATTTTCTGATCGCATTACAGAGCGATTTCAAGGATGTTCAGGGGGGGACTACGCCTGAGGGAATTCATCTTGGAGCCATGGCGGGAACGATCGATATCATACAGCGATGTTATACAGGCTTGAAATTGCATAAGAACGGTCTGACGTTCAAGCCACATTTACCGGATAATCTCAGAAGGATACAATTCAGATTACGCTACCAGGGTCACTGGCTTTCACTGGATCTCGATAGTAAACAGATCCGGGTCAGCAGCCAGGCGGGCACGGCAGGCATTATCAATATATTCATCGATGGGAAAAAGTTCCTGTTGAAGCCCGGTGAGGAGATCTCCGAAAACTATTGAACAAATCAGGGAATTTTATCCAGACCGTCTGAAATGTTCCTGGAACCAACTGTTATTCCGGGTCAGGATTTGTTTGCCAATGAGATATTCCGATGTTTGCCCAATAATTCCTGGACATTTTCCCATTCAGGTTTTCAACAATCAGAGGTACAGGAGGATTTTCACCATCAAATTCCGAAAGATCGATCTCTATTTTTTCCCAGAACGAATCCACATCACCTATGATCTCTTCATGTACAATTTTCCAATCAACACGGACAGCCAGTTTCCAGGGTTCCTCCTGCCTGGATCCAGCCTCGATCACAAGTACATCCTTATTTTTTATATTTCCCAGTTCATCCGGATTGAAATGGATGCTCACACCCCGGTCTCTGGACATAGGAGCCGTGACGAGTATGTTTTCCCTGTCCTCAATACTGGAAAGACCGGGTTCAGTGGCTTTTCCGCAGAAATAAACAGTCCATCCCGGCGCAAACTTTTTCATGACCGTATCAAAGGCAGTCACCGGATAAACCTGGATCAGGTCCATTTCTTTTTGTGTATAATTGTTATCAGGATCAAATGGTCCCGGGCTCCAGGACTGAACCAGTGAAGAAGGCACGGGTGAAACAGAGGGAATACTGTACCAGGTTTCACCATTTTCCTCCGGGATTTCTCCGCCTGTGGCCAGTACGTTTTCCCTGGCCAGTTTGGTGCAGACATCTACCAATCCTGAAAAATCATTTTCAGTCCAAAAAAAGTTAAATTATTATCTGTCTGAGATCTTCTGGTAAGCGTCAATCACTTTATCCATAAAGATATTGTTTTTTTCCCTGATCACCATCCGTTCCGGTTTTTTTTCAAACCATCGTACGGTTTCCATAATTCCCTTTTTAAATGGAATGGTGGCCAAAAATCCAGGGACGAATGTCTTAATCTTCGTATTGTCAAAAATAACACTCCTTGCCTTGTCTCCCAGTAAATTTCCTACCTGGAATTCATCAAACCTGCAGATAAAATCAGAAGGGATATGAACCATATCCGGTTCCATGCCAGCCGCCGCCCCCACCGCCTCATATATCTGGTTCCAGGTGAGTATTTCATCGGAGGTAATATGAAAAGCATGCCCGATAGCCTGCTGATGACCGAGCAGACCGGTAAATCCCTTGGCAAAATCCTCTGAATGCGTGATGGTCCATAGGGAGGTGCCGTCGCCATGCACGATGACAGGTTTTTTATTCCTGATCCGGTCAATGATGGTAAAATCATCCCAGCTGCCTATGGCCACGGGGATGACGGTTTCATATGTCAGGGAAGGACGGACAATGGTTACAGGAAAATCTCTTTCCTGGCAGGCTCTCATCAGCATTTCCTCACAGGCAATTTTATCCCTGGAATATTGCCAATAGGGATTTTTTAAAGGGGTTGATTCCGTGATCACAGGGTGCAGGGGCGGTTTCTGATAAGCCGAAGCAGAACTGATGAAGATGTATTGAGCTGTTTTCCCGAAAAAGACCTGCAAATCACGGGCTATATCTGCTGTTTTATAGGCAATAAAATTAACGACCACATCAAATGATTTGATTTTCAATGCCTCTTCCATGGAATCAAGATCATAGGCATCCGCTGAAATATGCTGCACATCATTTTTGAATATTGCCGGGGTTATTCCCCTGTTCAAATGAAATACTTCGAAACCTGCGGCGAGTGCTGACCGGGTACAGGCGGAAGAAATATTCCCGGTACCACCGATAAATAAAACTTTCATGGGAACGCTCGTTTTTTTAAAAAATATACATGCCTTGAAGATATTAAAATCAGGATTATTTGCCGCATTTTCGGGATAATATTTATGCAGAAGATGATTCGAGGGCTTTTTTCTATCTTTTTATTTTTTTTACATTTAATTTTAAGGTCAATATCAGTAAAATCTGTTTTTCAATAAAAGACATACTTATGGATACCAGAAGAAAATTTTTGAAAACTGCGGGTGCATTTGCAGCCGGGTCTATTATTTTGCCACTTGGCTGTACCCCCGGAAAAAAAGGTGAAACGGAGGCCAACATGGGATCTGAAATGGTGAAGGAGAAAAAAATCGGCCTGCAGCTTTACACCTTAAGGAATGAAATTAATGAGCAGGGATTACAGGCCGTACTCCAGCGGGTGTCTGATATAGGCTATACCTGGATGGAAGGATTTGGTTACGAAGGAAGAAATATCCTGGGAGTCAGTCCGGCGAATCTGAAATCCATGTTGAGTGATATGGGTATGCAGATGCCGAGCGTACATTCTGTTACAGAAGTAAGTTCTGAAGGGGGAAAGGAAGCAATAGTCGATCAGATGAAAGTTACTGCTGAAGATGCCATTGCTGTTGGCGCCGAATACCTGGTTTGGGCATATCTTACCGAAGAGGACCGTCAGAGTCTCGATGATTACAAGAGGCATATTGAAACCTGGAACCAGTTCGGCGAGGTATGCAGGGAAGCAGGAATCCAGTTTGCCTATCACAATCATGATTTCGAATTTATGGAATTTGATGGAACCAGGGCTTATGATTTGATCATTCAGGAAACTGATCCCGATCTCGTGAAATTTGAACTGGATCTGTACTGGATCACCAAAGCCGGATTTGATCCTGTAGAATATTTCAATAAGGCTCGCGGAAGATTCCCATTATGGCATGTGAAGGACATGGAACCCGGTGATGAAAAATTCTTTGCCGA
>JAGTVG010000501.1 GCA_018224645.1 Cyclobacteriaceae bacterium | reverse complement strand
ACGTTGAGAAACGAATAACAATGATTCCTTTTTTGGCCAGATAAAATCACATTCACTTAAATAACCATTCAACGACCGGCATCAGACTTTCTTCGGATGAAATGATCTTTAGATTTTCCGTCATGCCCATATTTTTATATACCTCCCGCGGAAAATTCATTTCATGGGTGATCAATTCTTCAGAGGCTGGTTCGAGTAAATGGTTCTGCGGGGAAATAAAGGCTACTTTCCCCGGTGCCATACATCCAATCAGATCCGGCAGGTCATAGGCTGTCAGGGCTCCGGCGACCCCCCAGGGAAACTCGATTTCATATGGATGCCAGTAACCTCCTCCTTCCCGCTCCAGCAGGCCTATCCTATACAATTTGTTCATGACAATGGATCGGTAGGATATGGGTGAGTTTGCCAATGCTATATGTTTCATAGTGGGATCAAAGGCTGCCGCATGCATGACGGGTATACCCATTTCCTCAATCCCAATCACACCAATCTTCCCGGGATCTACTGTTTCGAGTTGTTTCATGTAACTGACCACCCTGACAATATCACCTGCCCGCACACCCACCGTACTTCTTCCGATCAGAACAGCCGTATAATCGCCGGTGTATGCCCTGCCTGCCCTGTCGGCAGTTTCTCCCACGCCCAGTACATCCGGTGCCACAACAATATATCCATTCTTAACCAATCCTTCGATCTCGCCCCCGATTTTTGCTTCCTCCGCCTTACCTTCCGGGTGTAAATATACCAGGCCCGGCAATTTTCCAACCGGATTGTCAGGAACAAATAAAAGAAGGGGTATTACATAATTGCCTTCTCCCGGAATGGCATATTTAGCTACGGTATAGCTGTCCCGCTGGTACCGGCCATTAAAAAAAGGATCAAGTTTCCCTTCCTGAGGCTGGATGAAACCTGATAGCTCCTTCGCTTTTAATTTAACCTTTGAGCGGTGATCATCTATGTTTTTACGGGATTCCTCAAGATTTTGTATCAGGATATCGGTTTCCTTTTTATTGAGGCTGGTAATATTTTCGCCTCCCAGATAGGTCGAAACCTGTCCGGTCGGGGTTACCATCAATTCTTCCTGTGATAAAAATTGTACTTCCTCTTCAGCAGGATCTCCTGTGACTTCCAGGTGTTCCATAAAAAAGGCATAAATTTCATTCCGTATCCTGGGAGTCATCCAGTGTTTATCATCATCTTCCACGAGCCTGATATTTTCAGGTTTTCCGAATACCTGGTATACTTTACGGATCTCTTCATAGGCTTCCCGGGCACCTTGGATTGAGAGATATTCATCCCTGGAGGTGAAGGTCATCAGGGTGGGTTTGGGGGCCCTCACTTCGACCAGGTCCTCAAAAGTAATACCTTGTGCCACACTGCCAATGAAGAGTGATTCGGCATCCTGGGCACCCTTGGTTTCTATCTGTCGTCTTGAGGCGGTGGACCAGCTGCAGGGCACAGCAACTTTTACCCTGTCATCCAGTGCTGCGATATAGGAGGTGATGGTTCCCCCGCCTGAGAATCCGGTTACGCCAATTCTTCCGGGATCAACATCATCCCTGGTGAGCAGATAGTCGATACCCCGGATCCCATCCCAGGCAAAATACCTGGCCGGTGTAACACCGGAGATAAAGCATATATTCCCGAAATAGCAGTGTTCCACAACGGAATATCCGACAGAGGAAAACTTGATCTCAGGATCAAAATATTGAACCATCTCACCCTGGCCGATAGGATCAATGGCCAGAACGATGAATCCTTTTTTAACCAGATTCAAATATAATATTTGATACAGTTCCGCCCGGAAGGATTCCTGGTTATGTCCGATCAAATTCAGAATAGCGGGGGCTTTTCCTGCTTTTCCCGGACCTGTTCCGTGATCTTCGGGGACAAAAAGACACCCGGTCACATAAAATCCGGGACTGGATTCGTAGATTATTTTTTCAATGCGATATCCCTCCTTCTGAATAACCCCTGTAATTCTCGGGTTAAGTTCAGTTTTTTCCGGAAAAGGACCGATCAGTTCCTGCAGTTTAGCCCTCGCATTGGCCTGTCTTTTCAGCCAGTCTTCTGATGTTTTCAGCCTGGAAATTTCCTTATCCCGCTGATCATAATAAAAATCAGCCTGGCTGATCATATAATCGGTCAGAAAGCTGCCCGGATTATTCCATCGAAGCCATTTCCAGAAAACATTTAGATCTTCCTCCTCATCCTCCTGTCCAAGGGCCGGGATGAACGGAATTAAGATGATCAGGCAGCAGGCAATCATCCGGTTAAGACTTTTTACAGGTCTTCTCCTTAAAGGGTTAAAGAATTCTGGTTTCATAAGAGGTCCTGGTAATATTTACAACAGTTTAATCTTTCCCAGATGGAATATATCGCTACATCACTTGCCGGAATATCAGCTGTGGTCAACTGCAGCCTCTTATCTGTAGTCTGAAGGGTAAATGACCGTCGCTGGAATATTTCCTCCAGAAGATAGTCCCCCTCTTCAGCCTGGATTATCTGAATGGTTACTTTTTCAGGTGACCCGCCCTGATTCAAAACGTAAAGTAATGATCCTTCCTGAATCTCATGAAGGCGGATCACAACCGGAACTTCTCTTCTCCCATCATGTGAACTTGTGAACTGCCTTTCAATATCTGCCCAATCGACCAGCCCCAGCAGAAACCGGTTATTATAAAAAAGAACCATATTAATATCCATTAAAAAGAGCGGCCAGGGAAATACAGTCTTCATGCGGATTTTTATCAAGGTTATTCAAAAATTTCCGGGATAAAAAAAACAGATCGTCATGAATTTAGTGGTTTATACAAAAAATTAAAACTGATGATGAATTAATTATTTTATTTCCGTGGTCTTTATTTCCGTGGTCTGACGACCCGTCGTGGTCTGACGACGGGATTTCGTCAGACGACGGGCCTTCACGTGTTAACTTTTACTGTCTCGCCTGGATACGGAATAAATAATTGCCTGTTTTCGAATCCTGTTAATCGCAATTTTTATATATTTATCCGGATAATTTAAAATCTTCCGGTGCTTACATCCCGGAAAAAGGGAAAAAAGGGAAGGTTCAGATGATCTCCGGAAGGAAAATTTTTAATACTTTGAATTTTTAATGCAAGCCCTACAGGTTCTTGATATACGGATTTTTACAATTCAATAAATTAAAATATGTTAAGATCAATCATTTTTTCCACAATCTTTTTGCCCTTTTTATTGTCTTCATGCGGGCAGGAAACAGAACAAATCACACATGAAAAGGTCATCATCGGATACGTTCCCGGTTTCCGGGGTGAGCTGGATGAAACGACCATCGCTGCAAGTAAATTAACCCATATCAATTATGCCTTTGTGGATGTCAGGGACAGCATGGCCTGGCTTACAAACGTGGCGACGGATACCATCAACTTCCGGCGGTTGAACAGGCTGAAAAAAATTAATCCTGATCTCAAGATCCTGATTTCCATTGGCGGATGGTCATGGAGTGAAAATTTTTCCGACGCGGTGCTGACGGAAAGCTCCAGGGATAAATTTGCACGGACAAGTGTTTCGATCGTTGAGGAACATGATCTTGACGGTGTGGACATCGACTGGGAATACCCGGGGCAGAGAGGGGAAGACAACATATTCCGCCCGGAAGACAAACAGAATTATACCCTGATGTTCAAATCCATCCGTGAAAAGCTGGATGAACTTTCCGCCAGAACGGGGAAAACCTATGAACTCACGACCGCGGTTGGGGCCTCAATGAGTTATATCCTGAATACCGAAATGGATAAAGCTCAGGAATATCTCGATTATGTGAACTTGATGACTTATGATTTTTATACTTCAGGTGATTCTGCTGGTCATCATACCAACCTTTTTCCTCCAGAAAACTATGATAAAGACCGATCAGCCCACAGGACTTTCAACGAATTCCTGGCTGCGGGGGTTCCTGCAGAAAAAATGGTGATGGGGATCGCCTTCTACGGGAGAAGCTGGATCATGCAAAGTGGGGATAATCGGGGCATTAACAGGCCTGTGGTTTCCGTTACGCGGGGGGGTGGCTATACCTATCTGAAGGACAGCATGCTGATCCTGCCTGGGTTTCTGCGTTACTGGGACGAGAATGCTAAGGCGCCCTATCTTTTTAATGAAGAGACCCATCAATTCGTATCCTATGACGATGAGGAATCGGTTAAATACAAGTGCGAATATGTGAAAGAAAAGGGTATGGCAGGAGTCATGTTCTGGCAGTATGCAAGCGATCCCAAGGAGTATTTGCTGGATGCCATCAACGAAAATCTTTAAGATAAACACGAGGCCATGACCTTTTTTATAACTCATGCCATGACTCGGAGTCATGACATGAGTTATAAGAAAGGATAAAACCATTATATTTAAATGATTTCTTTGCATTATACTTTTTTGATCTCATCATGAAAAAACATATTTTTTTATCCGGGACTGCGTCGGGAAAACTCGACCGCCGGACTTTCATCAGACAGAGTATTCTTGCCGGTTCTTCCCTGTTAGTTTTCAGTCATTGTACAAAAGATCAGGGAAATCCTGCGCTTAAAGGAAATATCCTGGAACAGGGAGCCCTGCTGGGAGGGCTTAATACAGCGGAAGGTCCGCATTACCTGCCTGGTGCGCAATGGTATGAAGGCAGATATGCCGGGGATGGATTGAGTTATAATTTCCCTGCAGGCAGTCTTGCCAGTGAACTTTATATTGCCACCGATATGCTGGCCGAAGGCAACCACATGATCAAGTTCCAGATCATATTGCAGGAAGGTGAAGATGGACCCGCTTTTAAGTTTGAGTATGGCGTATTGAACCAGTGTTCACTGAGGGTCAGGTTGCCGCTCAGCCTGACCGATCAGAACCGGTGGGGTATTGACAGGGAAGGATCCTTCCTGAAACCACGGTGCGGCGGTGACCGTGTGGACCTGCAGAAAGTGGACCGGATGCGGCTTGTTATTCTGCGAAAAAGCGATCAGCCGGCACGGTTCTGCCTCACTCCGGTTTTATCGTCGGCGGAGGAAGTTCCCTTGATCTCACATCCGGTTTTACCCAATGGTAAACTGATCGACGATATCGGGCAGAGCACGATACATGACTGGCCGTCAAAGACGAAAGATGCGGATGAAATGAAACAATACCTTCAAAACCGTTTGAAGGAGGCAGATCATACCCTGCCGGAAACAATGTCGGAATGGGGCGGATGGAAAGATAAAAGGCTGCTTGAAGGATCCGGTTATTTCCGGGTGCATCATGATGGCAAACGCTGGTGGCTGATCGATCCGTCGGGGTATTATTTCTGGTCGTCAGGCATGGATTGTGTCCGGGTGGATACCACAGCGGATTATTACCTGCTTGAGGATGCATTAACATGGATCCCGTCAGAAGAAGGGGAATATGCCGATATATTCAGTGAACGGGGCATACACCCTTCCATCAATTATCTTGCGGCCAATTTTATCAGGACTTTTGGCATGGAAGGTTGGCGGGATAAATGGGCCACGGTTGCTCTGGATGAATTGAAGCGACTCCGGATCAATACGGTTGGTAACTGGTCGGAATGGGAGTACGCCAGCCGGTCAAAATTTCCGTATGTGCGCCCGATGAGCTTCGCCCCAAAACGGGTAAATAATATTTACCGTGATTTCCCTGATGTTTATCATGAGGATTTTGAAAAGGATGCGCTCGATTATGCACAGGTCCTATCGGATACAAAGGATGATCCAGCCCTGATCGGATATTTTATGATGAATGAACCCACCTGGGCTTTTTCCTCAGAACTTCCGGCTGTGGGTATGTTATACAATACCCCTTCCTGCGTAACCAGGGGTGAATTGAGGCGATACCTTGAAGAAAAATATGGTGATGATACCAGGTTGTCAGATTCCTGGAAAATGAAGGTCACCCTGGACCAGGTCGAAACGGGAAAATGGAAGGACCGGTTCACTGAAAATGCCTTGACCGATCTGGAGGCTTTCAGCCAGGTGATGGTAGAAAGGTATTTTTCGATCCTGTCGAGATCGTGCAGGGAGGTGGATCCCAATCATTTGAACCTGGGAATCCGTTATGCCGGAATACCCCCTAATTGGGCGGTTGAGGGCATGCGTTCCTTCGATGTGTTCAGCATGAATAACTACCGCGAAAAAGTGCCGTTGGACGTTACCGGGGAGATCCATAAACTTCTGGGAATGCCGGTTATCATAGGGGAATGGCATTTCGGGGCACTGGATGCCGGCCTGCCTTCTTCCGGGATCGGACATGTGCATACCCAGGCTGACCGGGGAAAAGCCTACCGCATTTATATAGAGGATGCAGCCGCCAATCCATACTGCATCGGCACGCACTGGTTTACCCTGTATGACCAGTCGGCACTGGGCCGCTTCGACGGAGAGAATTATAATATTGGATTCCTGGATGTCTGCAACAGACCTCATGTTCCATTATGCGATGCGGCCATACAGAGTCATGAAAATATCTACCGGATCGCTTCAGGGGAACTTGCGCCCTATGAAGATGCACCGGAATATCTGCCGATGCTGTTTTGAAAATCATTTCTTGCATTTGAAAAAGTGATTCAAGATAAAATTTAAGATAAAACTCGTACTACGACTTAAGTCGTAGTACGAGTTTTAATGAGTTTAGGGAATTCACCCATTTTTTTCTGAAATATTAATCTATTTTCTAATAAAAATCGCATTTTCCCACATGAAACGTGAAAAGATCATTGAATTCCGGGGGGATGTCTATTCGAGAAGCCTCTACCTTTGTTATCCCTTTATTTTCCCGTCTGGTACTTTTTAATAAAATCAGAGAAATGACCTGCTCCTACCCGGATTAATCCCCAGATATGTCAAACCTTCCATTCAGGACAAGTGAAAAAATATGGGCATACAAATTATCAGTACGACTGAAATATGAATAACGGAAGGTCAGATGGTTGAACAATAGATTTTTCCCCAGATAACCATTCGGACTGTATTTTGCATTCAGGCCAAGCAGATAGGTCTGGAATTCCGAAAGATCATAATCAGAAGTAAAAAAAGTTTCGTCAGGAGGATGTTCACTGTAAGGTGCAAAATACCTTGAGCCATTCTGTAAATAAAACCGGAAGTGAGGCCCCATGGAAATCCGGGGAGATATCTTAATAACAGTTTCATGATCAAAACCAGCTCCTCTGATCCTAAAATCATCAGAATAATAATCGACCCTGTTTTTCAAAATGACATTCCCGCCAATAAAACTATTCCATTTAAAACCGAAAGCGGTCCGGGTCCTTGAAGTCGGTAAATTTTCCACCGCCAGGGAATTATCCGCAAAATAAACCCGGTGAAAGGGTGTCGACAACAGTCCGGACTGAAAGGAAAATTCAAAAAAAATCCCGATCACATTCCGTTTACCGATTATTTGTGTCAACCCTGAATTAAAGGCATAGGTATTACGCCTGTAAATATCGAACCACTCCTTATACCTCAATTCAGAGGGATATATCAGCTTTAGCGGTTCCTTTAACCGCCCCCACCTCAAATCATCAAAAAACATCTGAACATTAAGGAAATAAGTGCACATCTTATGGGAAGGCAGATATTCGGCATTTAATCTGATTGCCCGGGAAAAATAATCAGACTCTATGGAAAAGCCGGCACCACCGCCAAGGATCAATTTATCCCCGGAAAATGACCGGGAGAAATCAAGCTGTTCATATCCGCGGGCATCCCTTTTTGAAGCGGAAGAAACCACATAATCTATATTGTCGGTTGAAGCAGAACTTATTACGTCAACCCCTCCTTTTAATGCATAAGTATTGCGTCCGGCAGTCCTTTTAATATATAAGCCTGGTGAAAAGACTGTCAGTTTTTCTGTCCCAGTCCCCCCCGTTACAGCGGAATGATTTCCATCCTGCAAATAATGATGAAACAGTATTTCAATTTCCGTTTTATCGATCTTTTCAGGGGGTGATGAGGTATCCTGTGATCTGGCAAAATAACTGTAAAATGCGATACTCCCGAAGATCAGATACTTCATCTTCATACACCCGGAAATTTAATTGCAACCACAACCTCCGCCTGATTTCCCCCTGCCGGCAGATGCACCACCTTCCCTGATAGACTGCACATAGTATTCAAAAGCTTCACCGGACATAGCACCGATCTGCATGGAAGCATCATCGACATATACTCTTTCATAAGGTTTAAGGGTTGCGCAGGAGCCCAATAAAGTCAATATGAATATTGCAACGGTTATTTTAAATCTGTTTCCCATATTTCAATTCAAGTTTACCTGAAAGAAAACAGCGGTCTTCTTCGTTGATAATGATGCAATGCGTGTCGGGCAATTGATCGATAAAATTCAATCCATTTTCTACACCCATCACTGATACTGCCGTGGCCAATGTACCGGAAAGTTCTGCACTTGGAGAAATTACCGTTACGCTGTGCATTCCCTGTAATGGTAGCCCGGTTTTAGGGTGAATGTTATGAGAATACCGCTTCCCATCGTTGATAAAATACTGCTCATAATCACCCGAAGTAGCCACGGAAGCGGAATTCAGCGGGATATAGAACAATATTACCCCGGGATTTTCCGGATTGGCAATCCCTATTTTCCATGGGCAACCATCTGCCTTTGTGCCGAACGCCGTCAGATCTCCGCTTGCATTGATATATCCTGATCGAACTCCTTTTTCCTGCCATATTTTTTTTACCCTGTCCGCCGCAAAGCCCTTACCAATGGCAGTATAACTGATACGCATCCCTTTCCTGGCCAGATACACAGAGGATTGATCCCGTGATAATATGATATTATGATAACCTGTTTGACGAAAAGCCTGCCGGATTGTTTTTTTATCAGGAATTTCTACGATAGCATTTTTAAAATTATATAATTT
>JAGTVG010000500.1 GCA_018224645.1 Cyclobacteriaceae bacterium | reverse complement strand
CCTGCATTGAGATTTTGAAGGGGGACCAGCTATTGATCGTGGATGCGGGTACAGGCCTGCTCACCCTTAGTCCTGAAAAAATTGCAACCAGAAAGCGTTTCGATATTCTCCTCACCCACCTGCATTTTGATCATGTCCAGGGTCTTGGCTTTTTTAATCCGTTATTTAATCCCTTGTGTGAGGTGCATATTTACGGACCTGCAGGTTCATCCGGAAGCCTGCAGAACCGGCTGAAAAGATATCTGTCCCCACCCCTTTTCCCTGTGCATTTCCGGGATCTTCCCTGCCAGATCCATCTGCATGAAGTTTCACATTCATCGTTTGAGATCGGAAAGCTACGCATTAATTCCAATTATATATTGCATCCGGGTCCCACGGTGGGCTACCGGATTTCTGACGGTAACCATGTTCTTTCCTATTTTCCTGACCACGAACCGGTCCTTGACAGAAATGGATGGAAGGTTGGCGATGAATGGATATCAGGAATGGGACTTGCCAGGTCGGCAGATCTCCTGATCCATGATAGTCAGTATACGTCTGATGAATATGAATCCAGAGTAGGATGGGGGCATTCCAGTATTGAGGTTGCCATAAAATTTGCCATCCGGGCCCGTGTAAAAAAACTGCTGCTCTTTCATCACGATCCCAATCACCAGGATACTGACCTGGAAAAATCATTTAACGATCATCTCAGGGATAAAACGTATGATTTTCAGATAGAACTCGCCAGGGAAGGTATGGTCATTGACCTTGACGGCGGATAAGATGATGTCCTGACGGAACAGAACCATCCGGAGAAAAATACAGATCGGGTTTTCCTTTTCGTGATCAATGGCAATACGCCATTTAATGATAATAATCTGACCGGGCTGGAAATTCTCTCCTCCGGACAGGTATTCAATCACTGGGTGTGCCATGGGTTGAAAACTACACAGGATAATAAAAGCATTAACAGGAGCCATTTTTATTCACCCTTCATTATAAATTCGGTCCTTCATTTTTGTTTTTTTTAAAAAATAAACCGTGGGAATTTGTCAGACCTCTGACATATCCTGTTAAATTAACCAAGGCCTTTAAAAAAAGTTAAAAAGTGATCTATTGCATTTCTTACCTGTTGTTGTGGTAAAATTTTCACACTTACCTGCCTGGATCTTGATCCGTCTTTTATGGTTTTCCCATCAAATTCTCCTTAAGCATCGCCTGCTGAACCTTACGTAGTTTTTGGCACGATTTTTTAGCTTTATATCCGGAAAGGAAAGAAATTATGGGACTGTATTTTGATCAATATGCAGGGCAGGGAATAGATTTTGAGCAGGCTAAATATGGGGAGAAGTCATTCGATTGGGATATTCACACCGATGATATCATTCAGACGGCATTTAAAACATTGGGAACATATGTCTCCAAAGGGGAGATGAAAGATATACTTGCACAGGTACCGGAGGAACTCCATCCTCTGTTTAAGGAAGCTACCTGATGAAAAAGAAATGTTGGGATTAGCATACCAACCAGAATTCTCCATTCCTTATGTTATCGGTATCTATGGGAATAACCGCCCATAGGTACTTTTTTTCACCTGACAGGCTAACAATAAATGAAACAAAAATCATGAACGAAATATTCGACAGAAAAAAATTCAGGGAATTTGCTGAAAATAAAGGTGATCTTTCCGTTACAATTTTCCTTCCTTCGAACAAGGACCGTTGGATCGATCCACTGAAGGACTTAAACCGGATAAAACTTAAAAATTTTATTAAAAAGATCTCAAAGGAAATACAGAGCCGGGGTATTGAGGATGACCAAATAAAGATATATCTTGAACCCCTGTAAAAATTACTGGACGACGAAGGTCATTGGGGATACCTGATGCCTGGTATGGTCATTTTCCGGAAAAAGGATTTCATTGAATATTATATACTTCCGGTCGATATTGAAGAAATGTATTACATAGGAGAAAATTTTTACCTGCAGCCATTAATCAGAACCATTCAAATCAATCAGAAATTTTACATTTTATCGCTTTATCTTCATTCTGCCTGCCGCGAGTCTGAGGTAAGAGATTCTGGATTGAAGAATTGAAATATTATTTTTTTATGTATATTTATTCCTGTTTAACCAGTTATTTTTCCAGCCCATGAAAGCCATTGATCAATCGGATGCCATTTTCAGCATGGCTGATTCATTTGTCAATCAGACAAACTGTAATTTATTCCTTACCGGGAAGGCAGGAAGTGGAAAAACCACTTTTTTACATTACATTACCCGACATACGCATAAAAAATTTGTGGTTGTTGCCCCTACCGGTGTTGCTGCCATCAATGCAGGCGGAATGACCATTCATTCATTTTTCCAGCTGCCGCCCGGGATTTATATCCCTGAAGCCCGGCTGACAGGCCTTCAGGATTCCTTAAATGCCGTGTATCCACAAAATGCACTTTTAAGTAAAATCAGGATCAATAAGCAGAAGCGGAAACTTATCAGGAAACTGGAACTTCTGATTGTCGATGAAGTTTCCATGGTCCGCGCAGATCTTTTGGATGCCATGGATGTGGTATTAAAATCCGTGAGGAAAAATTACCGGCAGGCATTTGGCGGTGTGCAGCTTCTCATGATCGGCGACCTGTACCAGTTGCCTCCTGTGGTGACTGATCTGGATAAAAACCTGCTTTACAGGTATTACGAAACACCGTATTTTTTTTCAGCGAGGATAATGAAAAATTCGGTGCCGGTACGCCTGGAACTTGAAAAGATCCACCGGCAGCAGGATGAAAAATTCATCGGATTGTTAAATAAAGTACGTCATAATCAGGTCAATGATACGGATCTGAAATGGTTGAATGGCTTTTATGACCTGGATTTCAGACCTCCTTCATCCAAAAAATACATCACCCTTTGCTCGCATCATTATAAGGCCAACGCGATCAATGATCATGAGCTGAAACAATTGCCGGGAAAATTATACAGGTATGATGCGGATATTACAGGTGAGTTCAATGAATCGGCCACGCCGGCGGACCAGACCCTTTCCCTGAAAAAAGGGGCTCAGATCATGTTCATTAAAAATGATATGGGGGAAGAAAAAAGATATTATAATGGAAAAATTGGCATGGTCGCGGAAATTGACGATGACGAGATCGGGATAACCTTTCCCGGAGAGGAGGGAATCCTCTACATCGAAAAAGAAACATGGAAAAACATCAGATATTCATTCGATGAATCGACCGGTAACATCATCGAAAAGGAACTGGGTTCCTTCAGTCAATTCCCTGTTCGCCTGGCCTGGGCGATCACGATCCATAAAAGCCAGGGACTAACCTTTGAACGGGCCATTCTTGACGCCGGTGATTCATTTACAAGTGGGCAGGTATATGTTGCCCTGAGCCGGCTGCGCAGCCTGGATGGTCTCGTTCTCCGGACCCGCATAGAAAAGAAAAGCATCATCAGCGACTGGAAGCTGCAGGAGCAGCATGAGGTTCAACAGCGGGATAATTTGCAGGATCTGCTCGATGAGGAACGAAGAAATTATCTGCGCGATGTCCTTGTCAGAAGTATGGATTGGGAATTATTGATGGATGTATTCCGTGAATTTACAGAGGAATATAAGGACAGGGAAGTGACCTATCGTGAAGAGGCTGTTATTATCGGGAGCACCTGCCTTCAGAAAGCAAAGGAACTCAGGGACATTGCGGATAAATTTAGAGTCCAGTTAGTGATACTCTATGATGCAGGTGAACAGGGTTTTCCCAAACTATCAGAAAGGATGGAAGCTGCTTATGAATACTTCAGAAAAAATCTGGAAGAAGGGATCCTTGATCCGATAAAGGATCATTACCATCTGATGGAGAAAAAGATCAGGATGCGTAAGTATCTCAAGCACCTGCAGGTCCTGAAGCAGGCGGTGGCTACCCGGACGATGCAGATCCGGCAGGCCAGGGATCTTACGGCCGGACTGGCGAAAGGTGAAAAAATTTCCGGATTGCTGGGTGCATTGAATGAAACCAGTAAAAAGTTCAGCCATGAATCCGAAAAGTCCACGAAACTGACAAAACAAAAAAAAGGAGACAGCCAGCGCATGAGTTTCCAGATGTATCGGCAGGGCAAATCGGTGGAGGAAATTGCCCGTGAAAGAAGTTTAAATCAGGGCACCATTGAATCCCATCTGCTGGAGTTTATCAGGGAAGGGGAACTGGAGGTCTTTTCGCTTGTCTCGGAGGAGAAATATGGGAAGTTACTGCCAAGGATCAAACAGAATCCAGGTCGATCGGTATCAGCGATAAAATATGAATTTGGAGAACAGTTTACCTACACTGAAATACGTGCCGTCATGAACTATATCACGTATTTGCAGAAAGATTCTGGTTAATTCATTAGCTGTCAATCCTGACCTTAACCATTATGATTATACTGAGACTGCCTCGAACTGCTTTTTGAGCCAGTCAAAAATCATCCTGAAACAGAAAATCCTCAGTGGGTTCAATTATTTTGAACTGAATTTTATAAACAGCCTCTCCTCCCGGTGCCCTGATGCTTAAAATTGCAATAAAATAAACCAGTCCTGCAACGACCTTTTTAGTCCGCATCTGCGTATATATATTCAGCTGTTTCTCCGGCTTTTGCATTCCTTATATCGCCATTTAAAATTAAAAAAATGATTAATTCAAGTGATATCATCTATTTTACACTGACCGACCGCTTTTTCGATGGAAATTCCACGAACAACCAGGGTGTTAACCTGAACAATCCCACGGCATTTCATGGCGGTGATTTCGATGGTTTGATCAAAAAAATTTCATATTTTAAAAAACTGGGGATTACAGCCCTGTGGATCACACCCGTATATTTAAATATCCATGATCTTGGAGAAAGTGCCGGATATCATGGCTACTGGACAATAGATTTTGAAAAAATTGATCCTCACCTTTACACTCCGGTTCCCGGAAGGGAAAATGGCAGTAAAGAATTTCTAAAGGATCTTGTGGATACCTTTCATGAGGAAGGGATAAAAATAATTCTGGATATGGTCGTAAATCATACCGGCTATCATACGGCCTCCTATCTTAATTATCCAGGTAAGGTATTCGAAGAGCGCCATTTTAACAGAGGCGAAGGAACTGTGGAAGGTGAATTATCCGGCTTGCCTGATCTTGATCACGATCAGATGGATGTTGCGGATTATTTTATCCAGAATATTTTAGGATGGATCGAGGAAACGGGTATCGATGGGATCAGAATGGACACAGTCAAACATGTGGAAGATAAATTCTGGTACCTGTATAAATCGCAGGTAAGAACAAAACATCCGGATGTTACGCTGATCGGCGAAGTGCTTGATTTCAATGCTGAATTTATATCAAGATATCAGCGCGAGCATGATTTTAATGCGGTATTTGATTTCCCGTTATGCGGTGCATTGAAGGGATCATTCATCCATGGAAGACCAATGACGGATATCGCAAAGCCCAGGATACACCCGGCCGAGCCCCAGGGCGTCCTGGATAATGATCAGGTATATACCAACGCCAACCGGCTGATCACCCTGCTCGACAATCATGACCTGGATAAGCGCATCATGTCAGAAATACTCGACGCTGTCGGTCACTGGGATAAGGAACTGGCAGGAAAGATCCTGAAACTTATGCTGACTTTCCTGATGACTTCCCGTGGTATCCCGCAGATCTATTATGGTACGGAAATAGGGATGACCGGGTACAAGGATCCGGATAACCGGAAAGATATGCCATGGTCGCTTTTTGATGTCAATGACATGCCGGTGACTGTCCATGAAAAGAATATTTTCGAACATATGGTCAGGGTGATCAAAATCAAGAAAAATAATCCGGCGATCAGTTTTGGTTATCTGTTCACCTTATATGTTGATACTTTCATTTATGCCTTTCTCAGGGAGTTACAGGGAAATGTGGTGATTGTTGTCATGAACAACGGGAGGGAAGGAATGCCTGTTCCCTTGAAAATTGAGGTTCATAAAAATTCAAACATTCCTGCAAGGATTAAAAATATTATTGCTGATGGGACCACCCTGATGAGCCAGTTTACCGGCCTGGAAAATATTGCCATCGAATCCGGTGGGTTCAGGGTTAAGCTGCCCGGAAAAACGGCGGGTGTCTATTGTTTGCCGGCTTCCTG
>JAGTVG010000499.1 GCA_018224645.1 Cyclobacteriaceae bacterium | reverse complement strand
TGTTCATGATAATTTTTGTCAGTCTCTCAAATATAAAGAAAAGATCTATTCATGCGACTTTAAATCCAGCTCAATATAAATTGGCGCATAAAATTCTTCGCCCGAAGCAAACCATCCTTCAATCATTTGATCTCCCGGGAATAACCTGACACGCGGCATGCACACAAGATCTGAAGTATCACCTTCAATCCTGATGGTCCTTTGAACCGCACCAGCACGAAAGGTGGCATACCCGGGACCTGGATCCTGAAAGAACCTCATGAAAATGTCATATTCGGCCTCCTCCATAATTGTAACATCCCAATATCCCAGTGCATGCGGATCCACCCATCTTTTTGCCAGGGGACCCTTTGTATCATTCCGGTTCAGGTTGACAGGATCTTCATGGGCAGACCCGACCACGATCCTCCGGGGAGCAAGATTGTCATTTCTGATCATCTTATCATACCATTGATCGAATCTGCTTTTCATGGCCGTCACTGTATCCGGAAGTAATTGACTGATATCATGGTGTTCAAACGGATCCTGGTTCAGATCAAACAACGCAAATGTGCCTGCAGGTTCCAGATAACTCCCCTGTCCCACCAGTTTAAAATCTCCTGACCGGAGGGCAATATTATGATACGGTTCGGGGAATCCCCGGGTCCAGTGACTGATCAGTTCCCTGCCGGGCAGGGTATTCCCGGAGCCATTCAGCAGATTCCATAAACTGATCCCATCTAACGGATGATGCTCTTTTGCCGGTATATGGCAAATGTCAAGCAGGGTGGGCAAAATATCGATATGCGCAGCAGGATCTCTGAATTCAACATCTGCCCCGATATGACCTGGCCAGCTCCAGAATGAGGGCACCCGTATGCCTCCCTCAAAGACAGATCCTTTTCTTGATCGAAGTCCGGCATTGTACCGGTTAGCCTCAGGCCCATTGTCGGTTATAAAAATGATCAGGGTATTTTCCCGGATCCCGAGATCCATTATGACATGAAACAGCCGCTGCAGGTTATCATCTATGTTGGTGACCATGCCGTACACTCTTTTAGCCCCCTCAATATCATTATCCGACAACTTGTTACGGCCATCCAGTGTATCTTTTAAAAAAAGTTCCCGCGGGATATCCCTGTAAAGATCATAATATTCCTGCGGGAGCTGCAGGGGTGTATGGGGAGCATTGTAAGATAAATACAGGAAAAAAGGCTGGGATGAATTTTCCCTGATAAATTCTATGGCATGATCCGTGTATACATCAGAACAATACCCTTTTGTCGATACTTTTACCCCATTTCTGCTCAGAATGGGATTAAAATAACTTGAATCGCCCTTCACATAATTTTCATAAAAATCGCCGGGCTGCCCGATACCTCCAGCAGCATGTACAAGTGAAACATCAAATCCCTGGTCTACCGGCCGGAAGGGATAGGAATCACCCAGGTGCCATTTCCCGAAGATCCCGGTATAATATCCTGCCTCCTTCAGGTATTCGGCCATGGTAACCTCCTTATCTGACATGATGGCCCCGCCGTTATAGGTGTCGTAAACGCCGGTCCGTATGGAATACCTGCCCGTCATCAGGCTGGAACGTGTGGGGGCGCAGACAGGGGATACATAAAACCCGGAAAAACGGGCGCTGTTTCTGGCGAGTGAATCGAGAACAGGCGTTCTGATCACAGGATTGCCTGAAAATCCCAGGTCACCGTACCCCTGGTCATCGGTCATGATCAGCAGAATATTGGGCGATTCTTCCGCGTTCCAGTCACCTGGTCCTGTGTTGCATGAAATCCAGGACAATGATAAAATAATAACCAGGATAAAAAACATCCGGGGTAATCGAAAATTCTTGAGGTTTTTAAACATCATTAAAAAATTTTCCGGGAAAAACAGGCAGAACAATTTGCCGTAGTTGGGCAATATAAATATTTGCCGGATGAAAAAAAAAGTTATTTTACCACAAGGTCGGGATATACCCTTTCCAGTTTTTTCTGGAATTCGGGATCAAATTTTGCCAGATACAGTGTCTTGACTTTCTGGAATTGTTTGATCGTGAGGCCATACGCTCCCCTGAAATCGGTTTTATATAAATTGGCGTGGTCAAAATTAGCCCCGGTGAGATTGGCGCCACGAAGATCCGACTCCATTAAAAATGCATTGTTAAAATCGGTTTTGATCAGATAGGCTTTGAAAAGGTTGGCCTTGATCAGGTAAGCATCCCTGAAGTTTGCCCCGCTTGCATAGGCTCCCTTCAGATTGACCTGGTTCAGATTCGAGTTTTCAAAGTTTGTCCGGTTCAGCCTTGCTCCTTCCAGGTTCGTCTGAATGAGAAATGAATTCGAGACATTGGCATTGTTCATATTGGCTTCCTTCAGGATCACGTAATTCAGATTTGTTTTCACCAGGTAACAGTTCACCAGATCGATATTGAAAATCTTATGCCTGTTGAGCCTTTTTATATTTCCTACTGTCCTGAAAGCAGCTTCCTCTGATTCCCACAGCCTGAAATCCTCGATTTCATCCCGGTACGACCTGATCCTGAGTTTTTTCTGACCCACCTGGTTCAGCCAGAAAATCAGAATACCGATTACTGCAATGTCAAAGATCATTCCATGGGCTTCCGCAAGGATATTTAACAAGAAATTATGGGTTTCAGCAAAATAAAAGGGCAGACTCATCCCGATAATGATCATGGACAGCGTGAGGAGGACCAGGAAGGAAATCATTACGGGTTCTTCCAGGATATGATCAAAAAACTTCCTGAATTTCTCAGAAAAAGTAATTTTCGTCCTCATAAACTAATTTCTGTGAGCAGGGATTTTATTTTGTCAATCAAAACGTCATTGATCTTTTTATATGATTCGACCGTCCATCCTCCAACATGTGGGGTAAGGATCACATTTTGTCGTGAGATAAGATTACGAAAATTTTGTTTATCAGCGCCAGATAAGTGGTTAATTTTTTCATTTTCAAGCACATCAAGGGCAGCCCCAGGAATTTTGCCATTCTCCATCAACCGCAATAAGTCCTGAAGCGGCAGAATTGGACCGCGTGCTGTATTCACCAGGTAAATCTGTTTTTTAAACCTGTTAAAAAAAGCTTCATTATAAAAGCCGTCCGTTTCTTCTGTGAGCGGAACATGCAGGCTCAGGATATCCGTTTCCGTAAATATTTCTTCCATTTCACATTCTTTCACAAATTCATCACTGAAATTAATTTTATATCTGTCATAGGC
>JAGTVG010000498.1 GCA_018224645.1 Cyclobacteriaceae bacterium | reverse complement strand
TCCGTATTTATCATAGGCGAAAGGTTCGATAAGGGTTATTCCCCGGAAATCGACCTGAACCAGGCCCAGATCCAGGAGGCGATCGCCGCGGCTTCAGTTCCCGTATACCAGGCAAGAGCAGCCAAAACAGCGCATGCATTGAGTATTCTGCTGCGCAGGAACCCGGGATCAATATTACGTGATACCGATCTGACCGAACAGGTGATCCCTCCCGATATACCGGCAGGTCTTCCTTCAGATTTCCTCCAACGGCGCCCCGATGTGCTGGAAACCGAAGCGCTGCTTGCCGCTCAGACCGCCAGGATCGGCATAGCTCAGGCATTACGCTGGCCTTCCATCAGTCTGACAGGGGTATTGGGTTTGGCCAGCGCCGATCTGAGTACTTTTATCTCAGGCGAATCAGTGGTCTGCGGAATCAGCGGAAACATCCTCGGACCGCTCTATCATTTCGGCAAAAACAATCGACGTGTGGAGATCGAGCGTAACCGGACCGAACAATTACTCAATCAGTACAAGCAGAATATTCTGAACTCCTTCGCAGAAGTGGAAAACGCACTGGTCGATATTCATACCGTGAGGGATGAAAAAGAAGCAAGGATAAGGCAGATGGATGCCGCCATTAATGCTGCAAACCTCAGCAGGGAACGCTATAACGGAGGTGTTACAAGCTATCTTGAGGTATTGGATTCGGAAAGGTCTATGTTCGAAGCGGAACCCGGGGCTTCGGAAGTCACACAACGGCAGTTAAATGCATATGTGAGCCTGTATAAGGCGCTCGGTGGAGGCTGGATTTCAGAAGAAGAAAAAGAAATTATTGAAAGTCAACAACAGGAATAAACAAGCATTTTTATTTTTATATAAAACTTGTGCCATAAGGGTATCGCTGCGGCCTGGACAGCATGGCATTTGCTTCGTCATCATTCCGGAACCTCTCTTTTGCCGGATCCCAGAAAAGTTTTCTGGGCAGTTTCATCGCGATTTGACTTACCAGGCAGGCACTGCACGACCGGTGCGCTATTTCTGCGGGGGCAACAGGTTGTCTTCGTGACCGGATGCATTCCAGCCAGTTCCCATGCTGCTCGGAACTTTCATATAAATGAATTTCGTCAGGTCCGATTTCGGAGGTAAGTATCTTTGGATCACTGGCTTTCAGGGCTTCTGAGGTGCCACTCTCCGAAGCGGGGTCGCTTGCGGTAACGGCATAATCACCACGTGTGACAAAAATCCATCCCTCGGACCCTTCGAACCGGACGCCATTCGGATACGACCCACTGATATGCATGACTACACCATTCTCATAGGTTGCAGTTACCTTAAAATCACCGTGTACATTCCACAAACCTGATTCAGGAAACTTTGCTTCTGCTTCAATTTCAACAGGTCCGGAGAATTCAGTGCCCATACCCCAATGTGCCGTATCGACATGATGTGCCCCCCAGCCAGTGATCATCCCTGCCCCAAACTGCTCACAACGTAACCATCCTGGCCGGGATAGATCATGCTGCGGGTGTACCCTCTTTTCTGTATAATACACAAAGGGTGTGGATCCCAACCACATATCATAATCCAGGTTGTCGGGAACAGCCATCCCGGGTTCTTCTTCTCCGGATGGATCTCCGGGTAACCCGATGAATATGCTCTGTAATTCACCAATTCTTCCGTTCCTCACAAGCTCACAGGCTCTTTTAAACTGGGGCCATGGATCCAGGGACCGCTGCTGACTGCCCACCTGTAAAATCCTCCCTGTCCTGTTGATCACATCGCTCATGTCCCTGCCTTCCTTTATGGTCAGTGAGGCTGGTTTCTGCAGATAAATGTCTTTCCCTGCCAGGGCAGCTTCCATGGCAGGCTGGGCATGCCAGTGATCAGGAGTGGAAATGATCACGGCATCGATATCTTTGTTAAGAAGCATTTCGCGATAATCTGTATAAGTGGCCACCTTCACATAATTCTTTTTGCCATTTTTTTCCTCGTATTGCCTCTCGATTTCATTTTTACAATTCAAAAGCCGCTTTGAATCAAGATCGCAGCAGGCAATGACCCTTGCCATATCATATTTCATGGTTTCCGGCAGGTCATGCTCCATGGCGATCCTTCCACAGCCTATCTGTGCAATATTTATTTTATTGCTGGGTGCATTCTTCCCCAGAACGGTAGAGGGAATAATGGCCGGGAACAGAATTGCTCCTGCAGAAGCTGACAGCGATTTGTTCAGAAAATTCCTGCGTTTCATTAGCCTGATGTTAATTTTTGTCCTTTTTCTGAAGTACCCATGTTATGCCACCCTTAAGATGGTTGATGAAAACCGGGTCTTTATAATGACCGGGATCATGGCCCAGTGCAGTGAAAAACTGCCTTCCCCCATCATATTCATGGATCCAGGCCAAGGGGAAAAGGTTTCCGAAGGTAGATCCCGGGTATGTATCCCTCTCCTCATCATCAATGGTGTTCAGATCTGGTATAAATTAGAATGCTGTTTGACTGCGCATGTTCTGAAACGTTGAGAAATCCGGAAAATATTAATATCCATAAAAAGGATAAATGCATGACGAAATGGTTTATTCCTTGATTATTTCAACTTCAGGTGAATTTACGAAACTTTTCCAGTATAATTCGGCTTCATCCGCGGATATTGGATTGTCGAAAACCAGTAGCCTGTAATTCAAGGCGTATTCCTTGCCCGGTTCCAGGATCCAGTCATTGTGGCGTATTGGGCAAAATTCAAAAAACAGATCTCCCCTGCCTTCATTTGCATCGGAAGGCCACACCCTCATGGGTTCGGGATGCTCGTGATTCAGGGAGTGACTCAGGAACAGGATCCCTGGTTCATTCAATGAATTTTCATTTCCTGCACTTACCATGCACCATTTAGCCCTTGATCCATCCGCCTCCTCCCTGGTCCTTCCTTCCGAAGTCAGGACCGACGTATTTTCGCTGGTCCAGTATTCAGCAGCCCTGAATCCGATTCCTCCACCATACCGGTAGGCGGTCAGTTCAAGCGGGCTATCCTCTGCGCAGTTCAGAATCGAGGTAAAATCAATCAACCAGAATTTATCCTTTTTCCCGAGTTTCCAGGCTCTGATGCTCCATTTTTCATGCAGGACTGTTTCTTCCATCGTTCCATCCATAAGTTTGATATGGTCCTGCAGAATATTCATCTCTCCATACACGGGCCCTTCGACCCTCGATATCAATCCTTTGAACCGGACTGTGCCCTGTTTTTCTCCCAGGTTCCAGAAATCAATTTCCTCTCCCCTGTATTTTGTTTTCGTCCAGGGATTCCATATCCCATAATGGTGGTAATGATCTTCCGGCTGGATCCGGGATAAGACTGTCTGGGATGGAGACCATATGGGATGTATGAATGCGGAACGTCTGAAAACCGGATCCACCCCTTCCGGCGGCATTTTTTCCCGGAACTGGTAGGACAGAATTTTCTGATCTTCCAGGATCATTATAAAGGTTTCCTCATCGGCGGATATTTCAAATGAAGGAAATACCGGTTCCTTTTTTCCGGCTCGCAGGACAAATTCCTTAACGGACTGTCTACCCATTACACCATCCATCATAAATGTGAGCTGTGGATTTGAGCCGGATTCGATTTGATGGGGTATGGTCCGAAAAGTCTGATCTTCTTTTTCATAAAGCACCTGATCATTCCAAACAGCAACAGGCAGGCTTTTCAGGGGAATGGAAACGGGTACATTGATAAATTCATAGTCATTGGAATGAACTTTAATCAATATTTCCTCCTGTTGTGCGAAACCAATAAAAGGATAACAAAGACAAAAACATAGAAGAAGGGTTTTCATATGATCTACTTTAAAGATCAGGGAGCAGCACTGAATTTTTAAAATACCTTCACTGCTCATTACATCCTGAAACTAAAAATAATGTTCGTCCTGAAAT
>JAGTVG010000497.1 GCA_018224645.1 Cyclobacteriaceae bacterium | reverse complement strand
ATGGCCGACCGGACCCTGGAGATCAGGGATGGTATGATCGTTAACATTCTTAAAGATCAGCAATGATGGGGTATTTTATTGAAAAAAAAACATGCTATTTGTTTTATGCCAATGCCCCGGAACCTGAAAATCTCTTCAGGTCACATAGCCATTTAAATTCCAGACGGCAATAATGTACTGGTCAAAGGGTGTGTTTCATATGCTGCTGGCAGTCTTCTTTTTTTCTGTCATGAATGTGCTGATCAAGCTGCTGCCGCACATACCGGCCGTGGAAATTGTATTTTTCCGGGCGGTGGTTTCACTGATCATCAGCGTTTCAATCCTGAAATACTACAGGATCAATCTCTGGGGAACGAACCATAAATGGCTGATCCTGAGGGGATTTTCCGGAATGTTTTCCCTGATACTGTATTTTGAGCTCATGCAGTCGATCCCCCTGGCAAGCGCGGTTACCATCCTGTTTCTTTCCCCCATTTTTACCAATATCCTGGGCACCTTCATTGTCAGGGAAAGAGTCATGCCCAGTCAATGGTTTTTCTACCTGCTGTCTTTTTCAGGGATTTTACTTGTCAAGGGTTTCGATACCCGCATAGAACCCATTCACCTGGTTATCGGGATCGGTGCCTCAATTTTTTCAGGATTGGCCTATAATTTTATCCGTAAGATCAAAACCGCCGAACATCCCCTGGTCATTATTTTTTATTTTCCACTGGTCACTATGCCCTTCACGGGGATTGCCTCCACGTTTAACTGGGTTCCCCCTGCCGGCTGGGACTGGGTGATCCTGATATCTGTGGGGATCCTTACGCAAACGGCCCAGTATTTTATGACCCGCTCCTATCAGTCCGAAGAATTATCAAAGGTGGCCAACCTGCGGTACCTCAGCATTATTTTCGCGTGGTCATTCGGGTTCTTTATTTTTAATGAGACCTATACGGTCTATGCCTATCTGGGCATGCTGCTTGCCGTTGCTGGCGTGGTACTCAACCTCTGGTACCGGAAAAAAATTATCGTCAGGGATTCAATTTCCCGTTGAATTTCTGGTAACCTCGATGAAATCCTTAGCGGAATGTCGTCGATGATTGCTGAATCTTCGCGATTTCGGGCTCGGGTACTGAAATATTTAATTTTCCGGATTAAAAGGTCTTCTTTATTATATGGCTGAAAACCATTAATTTTGTTCCATAAAATGGATGTAGGATATGTCAGGACATAGTAAATGGTCAACCATCAAGCGGAAAAAGGGGGCGATCGATGCAAAAAAAGGTAAGATATTTACCAAACTCATCAAGGAAATCTCCATTGCGGTGAAAGAGGGGGGAAGCGGTGAGCCGGATTCAAATCCACGGCTGCGCCTGGCCATCCAGAATGCCAAAGGTTCCAACATGCCAAAGGACAATATCGAACGGGCTATCAAAAAAGCAGCAGGGGCGGATGCTGATTCCTATGAGGAAGTGAACTATGAAGGGTATGCACAGCATGGTGTGGCAGTTTTCGTGGAATGTATGACGGATAACCTGAACAGGACCGTATCCTCCATCAGGGCAGCCTTCAATAAGTATGGCGGCAACCTCGGCACAAAAGGATCCCTGGAATTTATTTTCGATCATAAAGGGATCTTTACCTTCCAGCTTCCCGAAGGCAAGGACCAGGACGATCTGATCCTCGAGATCATCGACGCGGGTGCGGAAGATGTGGAAATTGACGAGGGTTATATAACCGTCACCACGGCCATGGAGGATTTCGGGAATCTGAATAAGAAGATCGAGGAACTCGATATCGAGACTGAATCAGCCGAATTGCAGCGGATACCCAAAACCACGGTCAGCCTGGATGACGATGCCTTTATGAAAGTCATGAAATTCATCGATGCCCTGGAAGATAATGACGATGTGCAGAAAGTATATCATAATATCGATATGAAGGAATCCCAATTTGAATTGGTAAACTGATTTCCATCGGAATATATTGACTATATTTAGGGGGTTCCTGAATGGAACCTTTTTTTATGATGAAACTGACACAGGATCTATACAGGGCGTCGCTGGCACTTCTGACTGATTTCTATCAGCTGACCATGGCATATGCCTACTGGAAAAATGGACTCGCCGACCGTAAAAGCGTTTTCCACCTGTTTTTCAGGTCAAATCCATTCAAAGGAGGATATGCAGTAGCCTGCGGCCTGGAATTTGTGATAGATTACCTCCGGAATTTTTCCTTCCACCAGAGTGATCTGGATTTTCTTTCTACCATTAAATCGAAGGCAGGAAACCGGCTTTTCGAACCTGAATTCCTCGATTACCTTGCAGAACTTCAATTTTCCTGTGATCTGGATGCCATTCCGGAGGGGACTGTCGTTTTTCCGCATGAACCGCTACTCAGGATCAGTGGCCCGGTGATCCAGTGCCAGCTGCTGGAAACCCCCCTGTTGAACATGATCAACTTTCAGACCCTGATCGCGACCAAGTCCGCCAGGATCAATATTTCGGCGATGGGTGAACCCGTACTTGAATTCGGCCTCCGCCGGGCACAGGGCATCGATGGAGGTTTATCGGCCAGCAGGGCGGCTTTTATCGGAGGATGTGCATCAACCTCGAATGTACTCGCCGGCAAATTATTCGGGATTCCTGTGTCCGGTACCCATTCGCACAGCTGGATCATGACTTTTGATACAGAACTCGAAGCTTTTAAAGCCTATGCCAATGCGCTGCCTGATAACTGCATTTTTCTGGTGGATACCTATGATTCGCTTGAGGGTGTACGGAATGCGATAGAAGTTGGCAGGTTACTCCGTGAAAATGGAAAACGCATGGCCGGGATCCGGATCGATTCGGGTGACCTGGCGTACATCAGCCAGAAGGCCAGGGTATTGCTGGATGAGGCCGGATTCAGTGATGCTGACATCGTTGCAAGCAATAACCTGGATGAGAACCTGGTCAGAAGCCTGAAAAACCAGGATGCCAGGATTACGATGTGGGGCATAGGCACCAGGCTGGCAACAGCCTATGATCAGCCGGCGATTGGCGGGGTGTATAAAATGTCGGCCATCGAGGACGGGAAAGGGAACTGGGAATATAAGATCAAACTTTCCGAACAGACCGTTAAGATCAATAACCCCGGGATACAACAGGTACGCCGGTATTATGAATCGGGAAAAATTGTGGCGGATATGATCTATGACATCAAATACGGTGTCAGCGACAGAAACACGATCTTTCATCCCGGGGATTATACCAAGAGGAAACTCCTGGATGAGCAGGTATTGCAATCGAAGGATCTGCTTGTTCCTGTATTCCAGACAGGAAAATTAACTTACGATCCTCCAGATATCCGGGAGATCCAGGCGAAGGTAAAGGATGAGCTGAATAGTTTGTATGCAGGGATAAAACGGTTTGAAAATCCTCATACCTATCCGGTTGGTCTCGAACAGAAGTTATATGATAAAAAAATGGAGCTCATTTTCAAATTACGCCAATACGAAAATCATTAATGACTATGGGATTTACATATAATTTTCCAAGACCTGCCGTTACCACCGATACACTGGTGTTCAGGGAGGGCGAACATTGTATCGAGGTCCTGTTGATCAAAAGGCGCAAAGATCCCTATAAGGATTACTGGGCATTGCCCGGGGGATTTCTCGAGATCGAAGAAACCCCGGAAGACGGCGCCAGGAGGGAGTTGAAGGAAGAAACAGGGCTTATTATCGATGTATTAAAGGAAGTCGGAACATTCGGGGAAATCGACAGGGACCCGCGGGGCAGGACAATCACCATCGCCTTTTATACATTTGTCAAAAATGCCGTTAATCAGCCCTTCGCGAAAACCGACGCAACGAAAGTAAAATGGACATCCATCAAGGAACTGCCCGACATGGCATTCGACCACCGTGAGATCCTGAAGGAAGGCCTTTTAAAGTTAAAAAGTCATATCATGCTTGCAAAACTTGACATTATCGATTTTTTTGGTTTAGATATAGCTAAGCTGAAAAAAATATTCAGATGTCTTGACTGATTATGAAAGTGTTAATCGTAGTAGATGTGCAGTATGATTTCCTGCCCGGAGGCGCCCTTGCCGTGCCGGAAGGGGATGCGATCATCCCGGTAGTCAATGAATTAATGGAAAAAATTGATTTTGTGGTTGCCACTCAGGACTGGCATCCGCTGGATCACGGAAGTTTTGCCGACAATCACGTTGATAAACGTCCCGGAGATGTGGTCGATCTGAACGGCCTCAAACAGGTATTGTGGCCTGTCCATTGTGTTCAGAATACACATGGTGCTGAACTTGAGAACCGGTTGGACAGCCAGAGGATCCGGAAGATCTTCACCAAGGGAACTGATCCGGGAATAGACAGCTATAGTGGTTTTTATGATAATGGCCACCGTAAGTCAACGGGTCTGGCTGAATACTTAAAGGAACATGGGGTGGATGAGGTTTACGTTGCCGGTCTTGCCGCAGATTATTGCGTAAAGTTTACCGCGCTGGATGCGGTGAAGGAAAATTTCAAAACCTGGCTTTTTGTGGACGCCACAAGGGCAGTGAATTTGAAGGCGGACGATTTCGATAAAGCCATCCGGGAAATGCAGGAGAAGGGGGTGCGTATGCTAAAGAGCGCCGATATTTAGCACGCAAAGATTTTTCCGTGCAAAGATCGGGGGGATATTTCACGCAGAAGGGCGCAGGGATTCTAATCGCAAAGGGCGCAAAGATTCTAATCGCAAAAATCGCGGAGGATTTACACATCGTATGAAACGGGTTTTACAATTGACGTACAAAGGATT
>JAGTVG010000496.1 GCA_018224645.1 Cyclobacteriaceae bacterium | reverse complement strand
TTAAGTTCCCTGGCCTGCGGAATGTGCTGTTCAACCAGAATATCCGATTCCCTGAGTACGGTAGTTACCATAAAAAAGAAAAGTAACATGAAGATAATATCAGGTAAGGCTGCCAGGGGAATTTCCTGGGTCGTACTCGTTTTTTTTCTGAATTTTGACATGTTATTCTCCTCCGATTTTAGTGGGTTCTGCAATTGAAACGTTCCTGGGTATTCCTGCCCTCGCCCGATCGTAGATCTGGGACTGTACAGGATCGGTTTTATCCAGGTTCCTGAATTCTTCCGCTGTTATTCCCACTCTTTCTGCATAGATCTCATCATAGGCCCCCATGATCTCATCAAGGATCGCAATGTATACCTCGTAACTGGTTCCGCGGTCAGTCTTGAAGGATACGACCGCTTCAGTCGGACTGTCCGATGAATCCGGATTCCTGCCCTGGGACCTCACAAAATTCTGCTGTGTCACCGATAAGGTACCCAGTAGGTCCTGGTTCTCCTGGCTGGATTCTCCGAAATTCAGGACAAAATCCTTCACCATTTCCCGGATCTGCGTTAAATCCTGCAGCGGTTCATCCTCCACAAGCACACGGTCGCTGGAATTAACATTCACTTTGAAGATATTCCGTTGATTTTTGGTGATGTCTGGAGGAGGCTGGTTAGGATCCGGTTTGGGTGGCAACAGCAAGGCTATACCCTTATCAGAAGCGATGGTGGTGGTTACCAGGAAGAATATCAGCAACAAGAATGCGATATCCGCCAGGGAAGCCATTGGTATTTCCGCCCTTTTGAACTTACTTTTTGCCATTATCTAAAGATTTTCGCTATCTCTGTAAAGAAGATCCCAACTAAAGAAATCACCACCAAAAGATACATGGTGATCAGTGAAGCACCTACAAACTTTGACATTCCTGTGTCCACGCCAAATTTCATGTAGGTAGCCGTTACCTCACTTCCTGATATGACATAAGCTATGCCAAACAGGATAAGAATAAATACGACTCCAATCAACCCTTTCAACAGGGATTTAGGATTTCCTATTGAATTGATGAGTGGCATGATGATGGCTGTCAGAGCCGCCAATCCCAGCAATCCATAGGCGATTAATATTGCGATGTCTACAAAATTCTGCTCCATATGGATTGAGGTTTATTTGCTGTGTGTCAGGTTATATTTTACCAGTAAGTCAACAAACGATATGGAGGCATCCTCCATTTGATTTACCAGGGAGTCTATCTTTGATACGCAGTAGTTATAAAATAGTTGCAGAATAACCGCAACGATCAAACCGCCAACAGTTGTCAGAAGGGCTACCTTGATACCTCCGGCTACCAGGGCTGGAGAAATATCCCCGGCTGCTTCAATGGCATCAAACGCAGCGATCATACCGATAACTGTCCCCATGAACCCTAACATCGGAGCGAGTGAAATAAAAAGTGATATCCAGACAAGTCCTCTTTCAAGTCTGCCCATTTCCACTGAGCCATATGAAATGATTGATTTTTCCACCATTTCAATACCTTCCGAAGTACGCATCAGTCCCTGTGTAAAGATTGAAGCGACAGGTCCGCGGGTGTTCCTGCAAACTTCCTTGGCAGAATCGATTCCTCCATTATTCAAAGCATCTTCCACATTGGTGAGGAGTTTTTTGGTGTTTGTCGTAGAGAGGTTCAATGTGATGATTCTCTCTATGGATACCGCCAATCCCAGGATCAAACACAGCAGAATGATGGACATGAACTCCCATCCACCTTCGATGAATTTTTCCTTAATAGCCTGGTGAAAGGTTGTGTCTTCAACCATAGGATCCTCATATGCACTTCCCATATCTTCAGGTTCATCGACCTGTTGGGGTGCGGTTGTTTCTGTCTGTGCGGTATCATCTGCATCATCCTGTGCTAAAACGAAACCATTTAGACCAAAGGTCAACGCTGCCGTAAGCATAAGTAAAGCCAGTAACTTTTTCATAATTCGCTTTTTTGATTTTTCCAAGTATACAAATTATAGTTAAATATTCCGATAAGTTGCCATAAAAAAAGCGGAGAGGATGGGATTCGAACCCATGGTACCCTTGTGGGGCACACTCACTTTCCAGGCGAGCACCTTCGACCACTCGGCCACCTCTCCTTAAAAAAAATGCCTTAACGGCACAAATAAATTAATAAATTATTCCTTATGCAAATTTTAGTTTGGATTTTTGTCCTCAGGCACTTATATCCATCTCACCGCTTAATGAGGAAGATAAAAGATCTTTTATCTTCTCTTTATCAGTCGTTTGCCCCAGAACAAACATCAGTTTGGTGATGGCTGCTTCCGTGGTGATGTTCCAGCCACTGATCACCCCGATATCCTGGAGCAGTTTGCTCGTGGCATATCTTCCATGAATTACCTTTCCTCCTATACATTGCGATACATTAAGTATAATGATCCCCCTGGAAATTGCTTTCTGCAAGGTGCCGATGAACCATTCGTCGGTTGGCGCATTTCCCGAACCATATGTTTCCATCACCACACCCTTCAATCCCTGTATTTCAAGAATATGCTCAACCGCCTGTCGTGTAATCGATGGAAACAGCTTGATAATGACCACATTGGGATCATATGTCTCGTGGAAAACAAGTTGTTGATCCCGGACGCATTTTCTGATGACAGGATAATTAAAATCTATCGAGATCCCGATCCTTGCGAGTAATGGGTAATTTTCAGATTCAAAAGCACCGAACTGTGAACTCCGGATCTTCATGGCCCTGTTTCCACGTAAGAGCTGATAATCAAAATAGATGCTTACCTCGGGCACAACCGGATCGTCGCCATTCTTTTTTGCGGCGATCTCTATCGCTGTGATCAGGTTCGGCCTGGCATCGGACCGAATGGCACTGATCGGTAATTGCGCTCCTATAAATACGACCGGTTTATTTAATCCCTCCAGGATGAAACTCAATGCTGACGCTGAATAGGCCATGGTATCCGTGCCCTGAAGCACGACAAATCCATCATAATTATGGTAATTTTCATAGATTATATATCCAATGTCAATCCAGTTCTGATAAGTCATGTTGGAAGAATCCATAGGTACCGGAAAGGAGATCACTGTAATTTTGACATTGAGGGTGTTCAACGATGGTAACTGTTGCATGATCTGGTTGAACTTCAGCGCAACGAGGGATCCTGATGAATCGCCAACCATCCCGATGGTACCCCCCGAGTAAATGATCAGTATTGCGGTTTTGGGCTTCAGAGCCCCGGTCTTGATATTGATGATCCGGTATTTCAAACTACGTGTCCTGGAAAATTTTTTCTGCATTTTCTGATGTTATCTTGGCAATTTCATTGACAGGCATTCCAAAAATCTCCGCCAGTTTCCCGGCAATGAGCGGAAGGTATCCGGGCTCGTTCCTTTTTCCCCGGTTGGGTACCGGCGCCAGGTATGGACTGTCAGTTTCAAGCACCAGATGCGAGAGCGGCAACTGCTCAATTATTTTATCAAGATTCGAATTCCTGAAGGTGAGCACACCTCCAATGCCCATTAAAAAATCAAGGTCCATGATCCGACGGGCCTGATCCACGTTTCCGGTAAAACAATGGAAGATACCCCTCAACCGATCATCAAAATTCTTTTCAATGATTGATAAGGTCTGGTCAAGTGAATCCCGGGAATGCAGGATGATCGGGATCCGGTATTTTTTCGCCCAGGATATGTGTATTTCCAAGGATTCCACCTGCCTTTCATAAAAAGTCTTATCCCAGTACAGGTCCGTTCCGGTTTCCCCGATGCCCCGGAATTTCCTACGGACAAGCCAATCCTCCATGTTCCTGATTTCCCTGTCCATGCTTTCATTTACCGAACAGGGATGAAGACCCATCATGGCATAACAGGCCACCGTCACTTCTTCTTCAATCCCGATCATTCTCTCAATGGACTGACTGTCAATGTTGGGCATGTAAATTTTATCAACGGTAGCTTCATGAGCACGCCGGATCACTTCTCCGAGATCCTGTCCGAACTGATCCAGGTATATATGGGCATGTGTATCTATGAAAGCCATAATTGTCAATTCAACAAAAATAATCGATCGAGAGTACAAAAATTGTAATCAAGGCTAATAAAATGGTCAATAAATTGAGAAATTAAAAATTCCGTATTGGATCGGGTTTTCAGGCTGTCATGAAACACGATAATCGAACCTCCCGTTGTATGCCGTTTGCTTTGCCTAAGCAGTTTTTCCCTGGATAAACCGGAGAAATCATAGGTTAAAACATCCCACATGATAATCTGATATTCCTTAATGATCCGCTGAATGGCGCTTTTTCTGATTTTGCCATAAGGAGGACGGAACAACTTTATCCCGGGACTAAATCCATTTCCTTCAATAACTGCAGCACATTTCCTGATATCCTGAATATAATCTTCTCCCGTATGCTGCCATCCATTCAGGTGATGGAAAGTATGATTACCGATCATATGACCTTCCTGGAAAACCTGCCTGAACAATCCCGGGTTCCTGTCAATATTTTCACCAACACAGAAAAATGTCGCCTTAACATTAAATTTTGCGAGTGTTTGCAGTATGTTCCCGGTGACTCCGGCAACCGGGCCATCATCAAAGGTCAGGAAAATGCTTTTCTCATCCCTCGGGCCATTCCAGACAAGGGATGGATAATACCATTTGATAATTTCAGGTGTTTTGAAGAAATACAATCAGGAAAAATTTATTCTGCAGGAAAAAAGGGTAATGTCATCGTTAAAATCACGGGTCCCCTTGAATTCAGTTACTTCATCGATCACAATCCGGTGCAAATTTTTAAGGTCCATATCCTTATGATCCTTGATGATTTCAAGGATCCGCTCAGATCCAAAGGGTTCATCCTCCTCATCGAAGGTTTCGATCAGGCCATCTGTAAAGGCAAAGAAAAAGAATTTATCAATATTACGGATCTTTCCCACATTCAAAAAAGGAAGTGTATCCAGGATCCCAAGGACGGTCGTACCTTTTTCAAGCTGGGTCAGACCGGTCTTTTCGGAATCAAAAATGGGAGGGATATGCCCCGCATTAACATATTTAAAATATTTTTCAGTTTTGTTGTAGAGGGCTGCAAAAAAAGTGATGAAACTTTCCCCGTTGCTGTTCTGAAGAATCTGGTAATTCAATTCACGGATAATTTTTTCAAATTTTGTCGTCTGGCGCACAATTGTCCTCAATGAAGCCTGAAAATTCGACATCAGCAAGGCAGCCGGAATACCTTTCCCGGATACGTCGGCGATGCAGATGAGGAATTGATCATCATTTACCGGAATATAATCAAAATAGTCGCCCCCAACTTTCTGGTGGGGAAGATAGCTGGAATGCAGTTTTATCCTCTCATTGTTTGGAAGTTTCTTGGGAAACAGAAAGTGCTGTACGTTACGCGCGATCTCAAGTTCCTTCTGGAAAGTTTTCTGTTCCAGTTCCTTCCGGGCAAGTTTTTTATTCTCAACCGCAACAATGATTATATTTGACAAAGCTTCAATAAAATTGAGATTGATCTCACCATTCCGGTAATCGTCAAGGTCATAGCCTCCCAGTAAAACCACGCCAAGCAGATTCCCCTTATGTTTGACAGGGATCACTTTCTCAAATTCCGAAAAAGGATCGTTCTGGTCCAATCCTTCCAGATTCGAGATCCCGTCAGCAAGTAATATCGAATCCGTTGGACTGATCTTGAAAAAATTATTCCTGGTCCCAAAGTTCACTTTACAAGCCCAGAACTCATCGTAAACGTACAGGGCAAGTTTCTTAAGTTTTAGATTAGCCCTGAGGGTAAAATTGAAGATCTTATACAGGGATTCCCTCGGAAGGTTGTTGTTGATCGACTGGGTTATCTCCAATAGGGCATTCAGCTCAAGTTCCTTGAGTTCAAAATGCTTTTTCAGATCACTTACCTCTGTTCTTGTCATTTAACCATGGATTTCGGGTCAATTGCATCCCGCACGCCATTCCCCAGTAAATTAAAGGATAAAACCATTAAAGATATAGCTAAACCGGGAAAAACCACAAGGTGCCAGCTGTTTTTAGTTCCCAGAACATTAAATCCCTCAAATATCATGCTTCCCCAGGAGGGTGTCGGCGGCTGTACGCTTAATCCCAGGAAACTCAATCCGGCTTCCAGCAGTATGGCAGCGGCAAAATTTGCCGTGGCGATCACAATCAGGGGTCCCATCATGTTGGGTAACATATGGTTATAGATGATCCTGAAATTTTTCATGCCCAATGCCCGCGCAGCCTCAATGAAAGTTTTCTGTTTTATGCTTATGATCTGGCCCCTGACCACCCTGGCCACATCCACCCACATGGTAAATCCTACAGCCACAAAAGCAACCCAGATACCCCTGCTCTGGAGGGCAAGACTGATCGCGATCACGAGCATGATACCGGGGATAGACCATACCACCGACATAAGCCAGACGATAACATCATCGATCCTGCCGCCCCAGAAACCAGCAATGGCACCGAAGGAAAGCCCGAGGAACATCGAAATCACCACGGCCACAAAACCAATGGCAAGAGAGATCCTGGTGCCGTAAAGCAACCGGCTCAACAGGTCCCTGCCTGAACGGTCGGTTCCCAGCCAGAATGTCCTTTTTTCAATATGATCGCTCCGAAAGATACCGGCAGTTTCAGCCATGGTGGTTTCGATAATTTCACCATCCGGGTTAATGTATTTTATTTGCTCACCGGAAATTTTATAATTCCCCGCCGACCAGAGGCTGTCGGTTTTTCCGGTAAATAGAGGATACACCACCTGAACCAGGGGAACACTCCGTTCCTTCCCGCGGACACCGTATTCCTTATACATTACATCCGTCCCCTTTAACTCATAAGTTTCGATGGGAATGATGGTATAGTGATTTTCCTGTCCGAAAAAAACCATGTTTATAAAGCCCTTTCTGTTTACCCGGTAATTTTTCCTGATCTTCAGAAAGTTAACGGAAAATCCCGCAGGTTTTTTCTGGATCTGAACGGCCCCATCGTTCGCGTCAGGGGTTTTGTCAGGCATGATGGAATATCCCAACAGCGCAATCACGATCGCCATACATATATAAATGAGTCCGGAAACAGCCGGTTTATTCCGGAAAAATCTTTTTTTTATGTAATAATTAGGAGATCTGCCTATGATCGTTCTACTCATCGTGATCGATGCTGTTGTGAGCGAATAAACCTGCCTTCGAAGCTAAATAAAAATAATTCCTGTAGGATATTTCAAAATCGATGTCAACTTTGAATATTTCTTCACTGGGATTAATATAACACCGGATCCAGCCTTTATCGAGTAATTTTTCAAGAGTATCACGCAACATATCATCATCCCATGACAACGTGGACCTTAACTGTTCATATGGCTGGACAAAATACAATTCATCCAGTACGTCAAATTCCAGATCTGACATTTTTCAATTTTTATATTTTCTTCCTTTCCATGAATAGCCGCCTGTATTTGCCAGAATGCCGAAAATCACGGCATAGAAAGAATACAAAATGGAACACGTTATAAATGGCCCGGGTTCCATTTTCATCCCGGCAAAGTTGAAAATATCCCTGATCAGTATAAATTCAAGGAATATTTTCACAAATATCAGCCCTGCAAAATTAAGAACTGGTATATATCCCAATAACGTTAGAACGAAACCTGCCAATATGCCGCAGTGAATGAAAAAAATGAATAACGCCAAATACATATTCGTGGAATTCCCGTGTTTTTTCCATTTTCCTGCCCATCTTTTCCGTTGCTGAATAAAATTCCGGATGTTTTCTGCAGGTGGGGTAAGGACGATCGCTTCCCTGGACTTTAAAAATCCTGCCTGACCGGGATACTTTTTTTGTATTTTCTTCAACAGGAATTCATCGTCACCGGAAATGATGCCTTCATTTCCCGAATACCCGCCTACCTCCAGAAAGGTTCTCCTGGAAAAGGCCAGGTTCGCTCCATTACACAGGGTTGGGTAGTTCCATGCAAACAGGGCAGCTCCCGATCCGATGAGACTGGCAAATTCAACGGACTGGATCCGGCCAATAAAAGACCGGCCGGACCGAACAAAAACCGGGCCGGCGACCAATTTCAAATCCATGGCAGTGAAATGATTGCGGATGAAGGTCAACCAGCCTGTTTTCAATCTTGAATCTCCATCAGTCAGCACGATCAGTTCTCCGCTGGCGGCATCAACGCCTGCAGTAATGGCTGCTTTTTTGGATGAGTGCTGGCCGGGATATGTATTCTTGAATTCCACCAGCCTGATGGTAATCACGGATTTTAATCTGCTTGCCATCACAATTTCCCGGGTTTCATCAGTCGAATGGTCATCAACAACAATCACCTCGAATTTATTTGCCGGGTAATCCTGATTTTCAAGATCCTGCAGGAGAATCCCAATGTTCCTGGCTTCATTCCTGACAGGTATGACAACGGAAATGAATATTTCGTTTCGACTGACGAGCTTTACAGCGGGCAATTTTTTCCAACCCGTAATTATCCAGATCAAAAAAACACCGTAAAGACAGATGATGGTAAAAAGGAACCAGGTCACGGATATGTTATTTTTGCCAAGTTAGAAAATCATTGAGATTTTAAAAAAAGTAATATTTTCTTCATAATATTATCCAACCGAATATAACAATGGATAAGATAATCATGGGTATGGATCCCGGAACCAATGTGATGGGCTACGGGATCATTCAGGCGAACGGATCAGCATTGAAGATTTTACAGTTCGGGGTGATCCAGCTGAGCAAGTATAAAACCCATGAACTGAAGCTTAAAAAAATTTTTGAACGTATCCTGGGACTTGTCGAAGAATTCCATCCGGATGAGGTAGCCATCGAGGCCCCGTTTTATGGCAAGAATGTTCAATCGATGCTGAAACTGGGGAGGGCACAGGGTGTTGCCATGGCAGCCGTGCTGTACCGGAATATTCCCATCACTGAATACGCCCCGAAAAAAGTGAAAATATCGGTCACCGGAAATGGAAATGCTTCAAAGGAACAGGTCGCTAAAATGCTGGAACAGCTCCTGAAATTCCGGGAAACCCCGAAATTGCTCGACGCAACGGATGCACTGGCAGTTGCCATTTGCCATTTATATCAGAAAAATTCCGGGAACAGGAAAAGCAAAACCTGGGATTCCTTCCTGAAAGAAAATCCTGATAGAAAAATTAACTGATTGCCTGATAAGCCTCCTGGATAGCCCTGGAGGTCTTTTCAAATTCTTCCTGCGATAACTTCAGTTTAGCCCTGCTGAAATTAATATCATCCATGCTGTTGAGGGGAATAAGATGGACGTGTGTATGAGGAACTTCCAGGCCAATGACGGAGACCCCAATCCTTAAACAGGGAATGACTGCCTCGATGGCCCTGGCCACTTTTTTCAAAAAATCATTCAGCCGGGTATAATTTTCGCCTTCCAGATCAAAATAATAATCAACCTCCTGCTTCGGGATAACCAGTGTATGGCCAACCACAAGCGGATTGATGTCGAGGATCGCAATGTTATCATCATCCTCGGCAACGATATAGGCCGGGATCTCGCGGTTGATTATCTTCGTAAATATAGAGCTCATGATTCCAGGGAAATTTTTAATATCTCAAAATCCATTTTACCTGCAGGAACCTGTATGGTGACCCTGTCTCCAACCTTTTTGCCAAGAAGCCCTTGCCCAATGGGGGATTTGATGGAGATTTTGCTCAGTTTGAGGTCGGCTTCCTCCTCTGCAACAATGGTATAGGCAGCCTGTGTGCCGTTTCGGATATTCTTGATACTGACCGTCGATAAAATAGAGACTTTTGAATCATCCAGCTTTGAGGGGTCAATAAGCCTTGCATTACCTACGACTTCTTCCAATTGGGCAATTTTGGCCTCAAGATGACCCTGTGCATCCTTGGCAGCATCATATTCTGCATTTTCACTCAGGTCACCTTTATCCCTGGCATCCGCAATCTGTCTGGATATGTCTGATCTTCCCTTTGTTTTGAGATGCTGCAGTTCATCCTTGATTTTTTGAAGCCCTTCTTCAGTATAATAAGATACCTTTCCCATTACTGTAATGTTAAAATTGAATACCGGTTTCAGATTGAAACCATTTTTGAAACGCATGTAAATTAAAAACCTAAAGAGTTCACACCGCTCATAGGAACAAACCCTTTAGGTTTTAATGTTTTTGTATATACAAAATTAACAATTGCTTTAATTTAAACAAAAAAACCTCCAATTTGGTTTACTGAATTTTGACTTTCTGCCAACTTCCTTATTTTTTACCCCTTTTAATTCAGTGAAAGAATATAAATTTATTGTACCGTTAAGTTTTTTGATATTCAGTAAATCCTAGAAAAATGAAGAAACCTTTTTTTATATTGTTATTTCTCTGCATCTCAATGTTTGTGGCCGGCCAGAAGAATAAAAATGATAAATCCGTAAAAAATATTCCCGATCCCGGGCTTTTCAATGGTCTTAAGTTTCGTTCCATCGGGCCGGCATTAACCTCAGGGAGGATTTCCGATATTGCAGTAAATCCGGAAGACAAAAACACATGGTATGTGGCGGTATCTTCCGGAGGGGTATGGAAAACCAACAATGCCGGCACCACCTGGTCGGGTATATTCGATGATCAGGGTTCCTATTCCATTGGCTGCATTTCCATTGATCCGGGAAATCCGCATACCCTGTGGGTCGGAACAGGGGAAAACAATAACCAGCGAAGTGTAGGTTATGGCGATGGTGTATATAAGTCGATGGACGGCGGGAAATCCTGGGAAGATATGGGATTGAAGGAATCGGAACATATCGGGAACATATTGGTACATCCGGAAAATTCCGATATAGTATATGTTGCAGCTTACGGACCATTATGGTCATCCGGAGGCGACAGGGGTGTATTCCGGTCGACTGATGGCGGAACCACCTGGGAAAGGATACTGTTCATCAGTGAAAATACCGGCATCAATGAGATCCACATGGACCCGAGGGATCCGGAAGTACTGTATGCCGCAGCACACCAGCGTAGAAGACACGTGTACACCTATATTAGCGGAGGCCCGGAATCGGCTGTCTATAAATCCACCGATGGCGGGAAAAGCTGGAAAAAGATCATAAAAGGTTTGCCTGAGGTGAATCTGGGAAGGATCGGCCTCGATATATCCCCGGTGAATCCGGATCATTTGTTTGCGATTGTCGAAGCCGCCGATAACAAGGGCGGTTTTTTCCGTTCGGTCAACCGCGGTCAAAGCTGGGAAAAGATGAGCGATTATTCAACTTCCGGCAATTATTACCAGGAAATTTTCTGTGACCCGGTGGATCTGGAAACCGTTTATGCCATGGATACATGGTTTCATTTTACAACCGATGGTGGCAAAACCTTTAAAATGGTTGGCGAGAATCAAAAACATGTCGACAACCACGCCCTGTGGATCAACCCCGAGAACACATCCCACATGATCGTCGGTAGTGACGGAGGGCTTTATATCACCTACGATCATGCCCTGACCTGGGACTATATCGCAAATCTTCCCGTCACCCAGTTTTACAAGGTCAGTGCTGATAATGATTTTCCATTTTATAATGTGTATGGCGGGACTCAGGATAATTTCAGTATGGGAGGTCCATCGAGAACGACCAATATTGCCGGGATTGTAAATTCGGACTGGTACATCACGAATGGAGGCGACGGATTTGAATCAGTGGCAGATCCGGAAAATCCGGAGATCGTATATGCTCAGTCACAGTATGGATGGCTGGTAAGGTATGATAAAAAAAGCGGGGAAATACTGGATATAAAACCCATGGAAGGGGAAGGAGAAGAAGCATACAGGTGGAACTGGGATGCCCCGCTGATGATCAGCCCTCATAAATCAACAAGATTGTATTTTGCAGCCAATAAGGTTTTCAGAAGCGAAGACCGGGGAAATAGCTGGGAGGTTATCAGCGAGGATCTCACCAGGCAGGTCGACAGGAATAAGCTCCCGGTGATGGGGAAGGTCTGGGGTATGGATGCGGTTGAAAAAAATAAATCCACTTCCATATACGGGAATATCGTAAGCCTGGACGAATCACCATTACTGGAAGGATTGTTATATGCAGGAACGGATGACGGCCTTATCCATGTATCCGATAATGGTGGTGATTCCTGGAGAAAAATTTCAACCATAACAGGAATACCCGATATGACCTATGTGAATTACCTGCTTGCCTCCCAACATGAGGAAGGCACGGTCTATACCGTTTTCAACAATCATAAAAATGGCGATTTTAAACCCTACATTGTAAAAAGTACAGATAAAGGTGTGACGTGGCAATCCATTTCAGGTGATCTTCCGCTAAGAGGTTCAGTCTATTCCCTGGCTGAAGACCACATCAAGCCGGATCTTTTATTTGCAGGCACAGAATTCGGGCTGTTTTTCACCAATGACGGCGGGAACCGCTGGACACAACTGAAAAGTGGCTTACCGGTGATTGCCGTCCGGGATATTGCCATCCAGAAACGGGAAAATGATTTGGTCCTGGGTACTTTTGGAAGAGGTATTTATATTCTTGATGATTATTCCTCCCTGCGGATGATCAATGAAGATTTATTAAATCAGGAAGCTTGGGTCTTTCCAGTCAGGGAAAGCTGGATGTTCCTTGAATCCAGACCACTCGGATTGAGAGGAAAATCATTCCAGGGGACCTCCTATTACACGGCAGAGAATCCTCCGGCCGGTGCCACTTTTACCTATTATCTTAAAGATGAAATCAAAACGCGGAAGGAAATCCGTCAGGATAATGAAAAAGAACTTGCAGAAAAAGGAGAGGACATATCGTATCCCCCATTCGGGGAAATGCGCATGGAAGATGATGAAGCTGCCCCCAGACTGATATTTATGATCCGCGACGGGGAAGGCAACCTCATCAGGAACCTGGAAGAAAAGCCTGAAAAAGGAATTCACCGGATCACCTGGGATTTTCATTATCCGCCTAAAACTCCAATATCCATTACTCCTCCAACGTTTGACAACCCGTTTTCAGAAGCGGATAAGGGCCCGCTTGCATTACCCGGAGAATATACCGTTACCATGGCAAAGTTACAGGATGGTATGCTGACGGAACTTGTACCAGCCCTCACTTTTTCTACCCGGTTCCTCAATCATACATCCCTCCCGGCTGAAGATAAGGAAGCGCTCTTTTCTTTTAAGGAAGAGGTATCGGAGATTCAGCGGATCGTAAGCGGCATTTCGGAGACACTCAAGGAACTGAAGGAAAAACTAAAGTACATATCGGTGGCGATGAACCGGACAAGCGGACTGCCTGCCGAAACCATCGAGGATATTTCTGAAATGGATGAGAGGCTTAAGGATCTCGACCGGGAACTCAATGGTGATTATTCCCTGCAAAACAGGGAATTTCCGGTCGCCCCTTCTATTACAGCAAGAATCAGTACCATTGTCAGCGGATTATGGGCGTCAACTTCCGCTCCGACCGGAACGCAAAAAAATTCCCTGGAGGTTGTCAGGAAGGAATTAAGCACTGTTTATGAAAACATAAGGGAGATTGTGGAAGAAGACATGGTCCGGCTTGAAGCCGATCTTGAAGAAGCTGGAGCACCCTGGACACCGGGGCGCCTGCCAGTATGGAAAAAATAGACGTATCCGCGGACAAAAAAACATTATTGTCCGGATAATCATGGTGCCGCCTCCTCCCCGCGAGTCTCCCGGACAGGGCTCCGGGGATAAACAGGATCATTGAAGACATGCCTCCCGGATATTTTCATTCCCTGTTACACGGGACCCTGAAGGTGGCCAGACCAAGCCGGCGTAATTTGCAATTACATGAATGTCTGTCCTACCGCTGAAATTTTCAGATTTTTAAGCTGGTATAAATTCCCAGCCCCATCCCTCTATCCCTCAAACCCATAACCCCTGGATTTCTAAGCGGCCAGTGGTGGGAAGGAAAGCATCATTGAAACAGCCGATCGCTGCCTGTGCTATTTCTTATCTTTTTTATATCCTTCCACGGCGGAATCGATCGTATCCAGCAGTTTCTGTGAAACTTTCCTTGGGTAATTCTGCTTGTACTTTTTAAGGATATCGGATGATTTTTTGGCATATTCGAGAAGGCCGACCGGATTTCCGTCAAATCCATAACTTCCTAAAACGAATTCCAATTTTGAACGGATATCATAAAACTGTTCGTCGCCTATTTTTTCGAATTGTGCAAGGGCATCCTTACATGCCTTTTCAAGTTTTTGGTTATTGCTCATGTCAAGTGATTTTAATTTACAAAATAATAATTCCCGCAAATTTTACTGTAAAATACTAAATCTCAACTGGTTTTGTTTTAAATGATTGTTAATTAATTTACTATGCGAAATTAGTATTTATCTAAACAATAATTCAAATTAAAAATCAAATGATTTACGAAAAATGATCACTGAAAGCAAACAACAGAAAACATCAGTCCAGTGAATACAATTTTATACGATACAGGATACTTATTTAACCAATAATAATCCTTTTCAGTTCAAAGTGCATCTAAAAATTATTACAAAGGAATATTGCCATGTTTTTTCCTGGGCAATTTATCCACCTTGTTTTCCAACATTGAAAAGGCGGAAATCAATTTAATCCTGGTCTCGGAAGGAAATATTATTTCGTCAATGTATCCCCTTGAAGCGGCCAGATAAGGATTTGCAAACTTCAGGTTATATTCGTTCTCTCTTTTTTCCAGAACACTGGCCGGATTTTCTGAACCTTCAATCTCTTTCCTGAAAATGATCTCTGCCGCACCCCTTGCCCCCATGACAGCAATTTCGGCAGAAGGCCATGCATAATTATAATCTGCACCGATATGTTTGGAATTCATCACATCATATGCGCCGCCATACGCTTTCCTGGTAATAACGGTGATCCGTGGGACAGTTGCTTCGGAAAATGCATACAGCAGTTTGGCCCCGTTGGTAATGATCGCATTCCATTCCTGTTCAGTGCCGGGTAAAAAACCTGGAACATCTTCAAATACAAGCAGTGGGATGCTGAAGGCATCGCAGAACCTCACAAAACGGGCTCCCTTAATACTTGCATGGATATCAAGCACCCCAGCAAGAATGGACGGCTGATTGGCTACGATCCCGATACTTCTTCCGGCAAGCCGGCCAAAACCTACGATGATGTTTCCGGCAAAATTCCGATGTACCTCGAAAAAACTTTCCGGATCAACCGTCTCCCGGATGACCTCATGCATATCATAAGCCAGGTTGGAATCTTCCGGGATGATTTTATCAAGGGAATGCCTGATCTCATCACCGGAATCATAAGCGATAAATGGAGGCTCATCTTCACAATTGGATGGAAGGTAAGATAATAATTTTCTGATATCCCTCAGACATGTGATCTCATTTTCCGATGAAAAATGGGCGACGCCACTTTTCCGGCTATGGGCTTCACTGCCACCCAGCTGTTCGGAGGTCACATTTTCGTGGGTAACCGTTTTCACTACTTTCGGGCCTGTTACAAACATGTAGGAAGTTTTTTCAACCATAAAGATAAAATCCGTAATGGCGGGGGAATATACCGCACCGCCTGCACAGGGTCCCATAATGGCAGAGATCTGGGGTATCACCCCCGATGCAAGGGTATTCCTGTAAAATATGTCGGCATAACCTCCCAGGGATACCACACCTTCCTGGATCCGGGCTCCCCCGGAATCATTCAGCCCGATCACCGGGTAACCGTTTTTTAATGCCAGATCCAGCAACCGGACTATCTTTTCCGCATGGGCTTCCGATAATGATCCGCCGAATACGGTAAAATCCTGTGAATAAATGAAAACAATCCTGCCATCTATTTTACCAAAGCCGGTAACAACACCATCTCCGGGATATCTTTCCTTTTCAAGTCCAAATTCATAGCTGCGATGGGTAACAAACTGCCCCGTCTCATTGAAGGTATCCTTATCCAGCAGTAAATCGATCCTTTCCCGGGCAGTCAATTTCCCCTTCTGATGCTGTACCCCGATTCGGTTTTCCCCACCCCCTATTAATGCCTGCTTTCTATAGTTTTTCAGTTTTTCGAATTTATCCTGATTATTTCCCATGATAAACATTTTTTAAGGATAACATTTGAATGGATAATATAATACAATTCCTGAGCTTCATAACCGGCAATCTGCAATTTATTCATATGGCAGTAACAAAAAAAAATATCTGCCGTTTTATGATTTGTAGTATATTTGGCAAATTTTTCAATTCATGAAGGACAGTCATATTGCGATATTGGATCTTGGAACGAATACGTTTCACCTGCTGATTGCAGTGATTCATGACGATCAGTTCAGGATCATTCACAGGAAAAAATTTGACGTCAAGCTTGGAGAAGGCGGGATCAACAGAAGGTTCATAACAGATGAAGCATGGCAAAGGGGAATTACCGCCATCAGGGAAATTAAAGAATTAATAAGTTCCTACCATGTAATGGAAATAAGATCCATTGCCACCAGCGCGATCCGGAATGCAAAGAATGGTTCTTCCTTCCTGGAGGCCATACAATTGGAAACGGGGATAAAAACCTCCATCATCGACGGGAACCTGGAAGCTGAATATATCTATTATGGCGTTCGCCAGGCCATTACTATCGGTACCAAACCGGTATTGATCATGGATATCGGGGGTGGCAGTGTTGAATTCATCATTGCGAATCAACGGGAAATTTTCTGGAAAAAAAGTTTCGAGATCGGCGCACAAAGGCTTTATGACCTGTTCCACAGACACGATCCGGTGAGCCCTGAAGATATTCTGAATCTTAAAAGTTATCTTGAGTTGGCTCTGCATCCATTGGTGCCCGTATTGAATAAATTCAGACCGGATACACTGATCGGTTGTTCCGGGACTTTTGAGACTTTAAGTAGTATTTATTGCATGCGGAATAGTATACGGCAGATAAAATATAAAAAAGAAGTTCCCATCGACAAAGAAGCCTTCTTCCCTATTCATTACGAACTGGTCACAAAAAACAAAACAGAAAGACTGGCCATTCCAGGCATGTCTCCCATGCGTGTTGACATGATCAGCATGTCAAGCCTGCTTATTCATTACATGCTTACCAAATTTTCATTCCTCCATCTGAAAGGTTCATCCTATTCGCTCAAGGAAGGCCTTCTGAGCGAAATCGTTGACCATGTCCAGATCGTGGAACTGAGTGCATGATCCTGAAATATAGATGATTCCCTTTGAAGATTGAGAAATAGATGAAATCCCTTAAAGGGATGTCATCTATTTCTCATAATTTTGCACAGAATTCATCCCATATGAAAAAATTTGATGTCAATGGATTGAAGCAATTCTGTCAGCAGGTCTTTAAAAAGATCGGCTGCCCTGAAGCGGATGCCCTGCTTGCCAGTGATGTTTTGATTGCCGCGGATCTGCGGGGGGTGGATTCCCACGGTGTAGCCCGTTTATCAGGATATCTCAGGCTTTGGGAAAAGGGAAGGTTAAATCCCGTTCCTGAAATCCGGATCATCAGGGAAACCTCCAGTACGGCCGTGATTGATGGGGACCGTGGGTTAGGACTTGTCATTGCTCCGAAGGTCATGGATATTGCCATTAAAAAAGCAGCGGAATCCGGGACCTGCTGGATTTCTGTAAAAAATTCAAACCATTTCGGCATAGCAGGATATCATGCCATGAAAGCGCTGGAACACCAGATGATCGGTATTGCCATGACGAACGCCAGTCCCCTGGTTGCTCCCACTTTTTCAAGGGAAAGAATGCTCGGTACCAATCCGATCGCCGTGGCCATTCCGGCCAAAACACATCCACCTTTTGTCGCCGACTTTTCCACGACTACCGCAGCTAACGGAAAACTTGAAATTTTACAGCGAAAAGGTGAACAGGCACCGGCAGGCTGGATACAGACGAAGGAAGGGCGCATTTCGCTCGATCCGAATGAATTGAAATCCGGTGGTGCACTTTTACCCCTGGGTAGTGACAGGGAACACGGGAGTCATAAAGGATATTGCCTTGGATCAATCGTGGATATTTTTTCAGCGGTTTTAAGCGGTGCAAATTACGGCCCATGGGCTCCCCCCTTTGTCAGTTTTCTCCCGCTTCCTGAAGATCCAGTCGGTGAGGGTTTAGGTCATTTTCTGGGCGCTATGCGGATCGATGCTTTCCGCCCGGCCGATGAATTCCTCAGTCATATGGATTCGTGGATCGAACGTTTCCGCAGTGCATTGCCAGCCGAAGGATTTGAAAAGGTTTTGATCCCGGGCGACCCGGAAAGGTTGTTCGAGGAAGAACGGGTAAAGGAAGGCATTCCATTGCTTCAGACTGTCATCGATGATCTTCAGCTGACCGGGAAAAAACTGGAGGTTGAATTTACTGTTTCGCCTAGAGCGTAAATCCTACCCTGAACACCCATGGACTGTTATAAGGAGACCGGGCTTCATCATAAATAACGTTGTACATGGCTGTAATAGAAAATCCGCCCCTTCTGCCAAACGGCTGAAAAAAACCGCCCCCGAAAAACAGGGAAGGGATCCAGTCCCTCGTCAGCACATAATCATCCGGTGGCCGGGGTTCATAGACCTCGAAATTCAGTGTTTCATATTCCGCGTAGAGGAAAAGCGGAAGTTTGAGCAGGCTTAAATTCTGACGGGCAAATAATTTTCCCCCATACGTATTTGTCTGGTAATCAAACCGGCTGTCACTGTAATACTGGTAGGTGATGCCCACCCCGGCGGAGAGGCTCCTGGTGATCATGTATCCTACTACGGGTGAAACATATACGGAGGTAATATCCCCGAAAGATGCGCCAAATCCTCCCCCGAAATACATCCGGTCAAAAACGGACGGTTTTTCACCCTCTTCAATAATCACCTGACCCATTGCCAGATTGATACTCATCATGGCCACGAATACCCCAAGGACCCTTTTCATATCAGATTTTTAGGAATTGTGCACAAGGATAAAAACTGTTTATTCTTCAGTCACGATTACAAAAAGATCCTCAGTTGGTTTTTTCATTAAATATTTCTCCCTGGCAAATTTCTCGAGCAGTTTATCATTACTCAATAATTCCTCCCTGTCGTTTTCCACCTCACTGATCTTCTGTATATAATATTCTTTCTCCTTCTCAAGTTCATTCAATTTCATCCTCTTTTTAAACTGGGAATAAAAATCATTCGAATCGATGAATAACATCCAGATGAGAAAAAAGGCGACGATGAGGAAATAAAAGTTTTTTAGATATCCTGGCAATCGTTTCACAACTTTCAATTTTTGAACTAAAGTAACAAAATGTGTGAAAATAAAAAAGTCCTGTCCGGATTCAAAGCTTTTTTTATTCAATCCAGTTCCTGAAAATTATCTGGCAGGATAATAAGCAACCTCGCCCAGTTCCTCTTCAATTCTCAACAATTGATTATATTTTGCCATCCGGTCGGACCTTGACATCGAACCTGTTTTGATCTGTCCGGAATTGATAGCCACGGAAATATCTGCAATGGTTGAATCTTCTGTTTCTCCCGACCTGTGGGAAATGACGGTCGTCCAGCCAGCCTTGTGGGCCATTTCAATGGCATCAAGTGTTTCGGAAAGTGTACCGATCTGATTCACCTTGATCAGGATGGAATTACCGCATTTTTCAGCGATAGCCCTCTTGAGAAATTTTACATTGGTAACAAGCAGATCATCCGCAACAAGCTGACACTTATCACCGATCTTTTTGGTAAGCAATGCCCATCCTTCCCAGTCATTTTCCGAACAACCATCCTCGATCGAATCGATGGGGTATTTGCTGATCAGTTCCGCAAGGTAATCCACCTGTTCACTGAGGTTCCGGACAGCACCGCGGTCACCTTCAAATTTGGTATAATCATATTTTCCATTGACAAAAAATTCCGAGGCAGCACAATCCAGTGCAATGGTGACATCCTTACCCGGTTTATAACCGGCCGTTTCTATGGCTTTCAAAACACTGTCAAGGGCTTCCTCGGTACCTCCGGAAAATTTTGGTGCAAATCCGCCTTCGTCCCCGACTGCCGTGCTCAATCCTTTTTCCTTGATGATCTTTTTCAGACTGTGGAATACTTCCGATCCCATCCTGATGGCTTCCGAAAAGCTGGGGGCACCCACGGGACGGATCATAAACTCCTGAAAAGCGATGGGGGCATCCGAATGGGATCCTCCATTGATAATGTTCATCATGGGTACAGGCAGGATATGGGCATTGACACCTCCAATATAACGGTAAAGAGGCATTCCCAATTCTTCAGCCGCAGCTCTGGCCACGGCAAGTGATACGCCAAGAATGGCATTGGCCCCCAATTTTCCTTTTGTATCCGTGCCATCAAGTTCTATCATGATCGAGTCGATCAATTTCTGGTCAAAAACTGAAAGACCGATCAATTCTTCGGCAATGACCTCATTGACGTTGTCAACGGCTTTCAATACACCTTTTCCTGAAAATTTTGATTTATCGCCATCCCGTAATTCTACCGCTTCATTTTCTCCCGTTGATGCGCCGGATGGTACAGCAGCCCGGCCCAGGATCCCGTTTTCGGTGATGATATCCACTTCGATGGTTGGGTTCCCTCTGGAATCCATTATTTGTCTGGCGTGTACACTTTCTATAAAGCTCATGTTAATAAAAGTTTAGTTAGTATTCATTAATGAAAAAAAGTTCTCAAACAGGTAGCGTGAATCATGCGGACCCGGGGAGGCTTCCGGATGGTACTGGACGGAAAAAGCCTTTTTATTGGTCAATCTCAGACCGGCCAGTGTGCCATCATTCAGATGGATATGGGTCATGACCACATACGGATTTTTATGGAGTTCCTCCTTGTCAACGACAAAGCCATGATTCTGGGAGGTGACCTCGCTCCTTCCGGTTTCAAGGTTTTTTATGGGATGGTTCAATCCCCTGTGACCATGATGCATCTTATAGGTAGAGATCCCATTGGCAAGGGCCATGATCTGGTGCCCAAGGCAGATCCCGAAAACCGGCTTATCCACATCAAGTATATCCCTGACAGTTTTAATGGCATAATCCATGGGAGCCGGGTCGCCCGGTCCATTGGATATAAAAAATCCATGAGGTTCCCACTTCATCATCTCTTCGAATGGGGTTTTCGCCGGGAATACCTGGCAATAACAGCCCTTTGCCGCAATGTTTTTCAGAATGCTTTGTTTGATCCCGAGATCCAGCACTGCTACTTTATATTTACTCTCCTCATTTCCGTAAAAATACGGCCTTGGGGTGGTTACGCTTGACGCCAGTTCCAATCCATTCATGGATGGGATTTTTTCCAGTTCTTTTTTAAGGAAGGTCATGTCAAGGCTTTCGGATGAAATCACCGCATTCATGGCACCTTTATCCCGGATATGACGTACAAGTGCCCGCGTATCAATTTCAGTAATGCCCACCACCTGATTCCTGTAAAGGTATTCCTGTAAGGATTCATCTGCTGTGATCCTGCTGAAAACTTCTGAAAAATCATTAACCACGATGCCGGCGATCTGGGGTTTATCCGATTCAGTTTCCATCGTTTTGGCGCCGTAATTACCGATATGGGAGGTAGTATTGACAATGATCTGGCCAAAATATGAGGGATCCGTATAGATTTCCTGGTAACCGGTCATTCCCGTATTAAAACAGATTTCTCCGCCTGTAGTACCGATTTTACCAAATGCTTTTCCTTTGAATGTTGTGCCATCCTCTAGGATAAGAATAGCTTCCTTGCTGAAAATTTCCTTCATGAAGGCCGTTTTTTATGGCAAAATTAACCAATTCGAAATAGTTTGACCAAACCCTGCTGTTATATATTTGTAAATTAAAAAAGGGACCAGAAAATTTCAGATCCCTTCCATGTATCAGGATGATTTAATCTCATTTATTCCTTATCCTTTTTTTGATTTTCCTCTCCATCTTCCTCCTCGCCGGCAGTTTTTTTCTCTTCTCCGGCAGATTCCGATTTCACCTCAGCAGATCCGGCATCTTCCTCCGTTTCGGTGATTGTTCCTGTCTCCGGTGTTCCTTTGTCTTCCGTTGCTTCTTCCCCGGCACCTTTTATTTCGTCTGCTTGTTCCTCTTCAGCGGCACCCGAAGTTTTTACGGCTTCCGGTGATTCTTTTTTATCTTCCTGCTCAGCCTTGGCTTCCGGACCCTTCACTTTTGTTTTATTTTCCTTTTTCTTTGAAACGGTTTCCTCAACGGCTGAAGATTCCTTCTTCCCGCCCCGGCGGCCCCTCCGTGTCCTGGATTTCTTGGAATCCTTATCTTCTGTCAGAAAATCATTGAAATCCACCAGTTCGATCATGGCCATTTCAGCGCTGTCGCCAAGTCTCGTCCCCAGTTTGATAATCCTTGTATATCCGCCTGGTCTGTCTCCCACACGGTCCACCACTTCATTATAAAGTGCTTTCAGGGATTCCTTGTTCTGAAGATAGGAAAAAACAGCCCTTCTTGTATGGGTGGTATCATTTTTAGCTTTTGTGATCAATGGTTCCACGTATTTGCGTAACGCTTTCGCCTTGGCCAGTGTTGTATTGATCCTTTTATGCAGCAACAGTGATGATGCCAGATTGGATAACATGGCCTTCCTGTGAGGGGCAGTCCTTCCCAGATGATTTATTCGCTTTCCGTGTCTCATTTTAATTATTCTTCATCAAGTTTATACTTCGATAGATCCATACCGAATGTCAGGTTCTTCTCAGCCACCAATTGCTCGAGCTCAGCCAGTGATTTTTTACCGAAATTCCGGAATTTCATCATGTCGGAAATTTCAAGTTCAACCAGGTCACCCAGTGTTTTGACGTCGGCTGCTTTCAAACAGTTATAGGCGCGTACTGAAAGATCCAGATCGCTCAACGAAGTTTTCAGTAATTTCCGCATATGAAGCAGTTCTTCATCAACCGTATCCGGTTCTTTTGAATCAGCTGTTTCAAGGATCATTGTCTGATCGGAGAACAACATAAAATGCTGGATCAATATATTTGCAGCACCTTTAAGGGCTACTTCAGGATGAATGGATCCATCCGTCATAATATCGAGAATTAGCAATTCGTAGTCAGTTTTCTGTTCCACCCGCGTATTCTCAACACTGTATTTCACATTTTTTATGGGTGTAAAAATGGCATCGATCGGAATAAAGCCAAATATCTGTTCGGATGGCTTGTTTTCTTCTGCAGGCACATATCCCCTTCCTTTTTCCACGTTCAATTCGATTTCAAAATCAGCCGATTCATCCAGATTACAGATCACATGTTCGGGATTGAGGATCTCAAAGGAGGAGGTATGATTCATGATGTCCCCGGCTCTGAGAACCGACTGGTTTTTGACGGGAACTATTACTTTACTATCAACAGTTTCCCCATTTTTCTTGAATCTGACCTGTTTCAGATTCAGAATGATTTCCGCTACATCCTCTTTTACTCCATCTATGGTTGAAAATTCATGTAACACACCGGGTATTTTTATACCTGTTATGGCATATCCTTCCAGGGAAGAAAGAAGTATCCTTCTCAATGCATTCCCGATGGTTACACCATAACCTTTTTCAAGCGGTTTGAAGGTAAAAAGGCCATGAAAATCATCTGCCTTTTCCATCACCACCTTTTCAGGCATTTGAAAAGCTAAAATTGACATATTCGAATGCTTTTATAATGTTTGTTTGATTATTTAGAATAAAGTTCGACGATTAACTGGTCCTGGATGTTTTCAGGGATCTCGTCTCTCTGGGGCATGCTGACAAATTTACCTGTCATCTGGCTGCCATCCCATTCAATCCATGGGTATTTTCTGCTTCCTCTTCCAGCCAGGCTCTCCACAATGGCAGAAAGGGATTTTGATTTTTCTCTTACGCCTACCAAATCGCCTACACTTACTGAAAAAGAGGGAACGTTAACTACATTTCCATTTACCACAATATGTTTATGAAGCACCAGTTGCCTGGCGGATCGTCGGGTGGGAGCAATGCCCATCCGGAATACGACATTATCAAGTCTTGATTCAAGCAACTGAAGCAATATTTCACCCGTGATTCCACTTTTCCTGGAGGCTTTGTCAAACATTTTCGCAAATTGCCTTTCCAGTACTCCATACAGATATTTTGCTTTCTGTTTTTCCTGTAACTGGATGGCATATTCAGATTGCTTGCGTCTCCGACTCCTTCCGTGATGACCGGGAGGATAGTTTTTTTTCTGAAGTGCCTTACTCGGACCAAATATTGGTTCTCCAAATTTTCTGGAAATCTTTGTTCTTGGACCTCGGTATCTAGCCATTATA
>JAGTVG010000495.1 GCA_018224645.1 Cyclobacteriaceae bacterium | reverse complement strand
TTAAAAATTCCGCTGCTTTCTGGTCCCTTTCCCGCTGGTAATCACTTTCCGTACCGGCATATTTCAGAAATGAGGCCAGCAGGGAAGCCTCTTCCATGGTGATCGGTTTGTTTTTATAGGCCTTCTGCATGGATGGATACCGGGGTGCCGTTGCCAGTTCCATGATGGCAGACTCATCGATCTTTGAATAGACGTTGGTTAAATCCGGAGCAAATTGTCCCCCGGCGATCTCTTTTTCTTCCGTTACATTATGACAGGATACACAGGCAGGGCCACCCCCACTCAGCAGGATACTGCCGTTGAAAATATCACGGCCTTTACCGATATCATCCAGACCGGTGCCTGTTGTGTGTCCTTCGGGACCAACAGGATCCTTATCACGGACTGGATCAGTGGCAATTTCAGTTCCGGGCCTTCCGGCTGAGACGGGATTCCCGACATAAGCCAGTATGGCATTGATCTGATCTTCGTTGAAGGCTGGCTGGTCCGGCATGACAAGTTTATTATAAGCTTCGTAAATGGCCATGGCCTCCGGATCGCCATTGCTGATCATGGTCTGCGAAGAGCGGATAAAGCGGGTGATCCATTCCCTGTCCTTCCGGTCTTCAATGCCCGTCAGGTCCGGCCCGATCAATTTTCCCTGTCCCAGGGTATGACAGGCACTGCAATTGATCTGAAATAACTGTTTTCCGTAAGGGTCCTGTGAATAGGCCTGAAAGATCAGCAGGAAGACTGCACACCCATTTAAGATCAGCGCCTTTAAAAAATATCCCCAATTCCAGCTCACCATGTTAATGAAACAAAAAATCCGACGTAGCAATCAGAGGTCAAATAACGAAAATTTAATTTAAAATACAATAGGGTTAGGCGGAGACGGGGAAATGCGGAGACGCGGAAATGCGGAGACGGGGAAATGCGGAGACGGGGAGACGGGGAGACGCGTAGACCTCTGGAGGGAATTCATCGCTTCGCTTAACCCCTGTACATATCCTGTACTTTCTGATTTCTTGTAAGGTGCCCGTCATAGGTCGGGATCTCGTATTCCTGAAGGATATCCATTACTTTCAATCCGGGATCCCGGCTTTCCAGGGTGATCCAGTTTTCAGGATGGAAGATCCTGACATACACCCGGTCCCTGTACCTTTCCCGGATATCCTCGACCTTACGGATATACGGCCAGACGTGCAGCAATACTTTTTCAAGATTGACAGGTTCGCACACCCATCTTTCAAACTGCCCGCTCACGGCAATTTCATCTCCGGTCATGTCGATGATCCGGGACCCTTCGCCGGTGCTCGAAAGGATATAGGCCTGGTTGATCCAGGCATGATGGTTCAATACATTAATAAATGGCGCCTGTGAAGGAAAACAGATGATCTCCGCTCCTTCCTTTTTTAGATGATCCCAGCAGTCAAACCAGTTGGCATCATAACAGATCTGGATACCTATTTTCCCGAAATCCGTTTGGAAAACAGGTGGTTCCAGGGTGCCCGGGGTCAGTTGGTTCTGTTCTATCTCGGAAGAGACCAGATGCGCCTTATGGTAAACCCCATCAATTTTTCCCTCTCTGTTCAGCAGGATTGCACTGTTGTAATACCTTCCGTCACTTTTGGTTACCAGCGGACAGACTATATAACAGTTCTGTTTCCTTGCTTCCTCAGCAATGATGGATGTAACCGGACCGGGAACAGTTTCATCCTCCGCATACTCCTCAGTTGGCCGTTCCTCCTTCACCCAGGAAGTCTGGAAAGTCTCCGGTAGACAGATCATGTCCGGCTCAAAAACGTAGACATTTTCCATCCGCTGCAGGATATCCCTGATCCGCTGTTCCACGGAATCCACCGGCCACAAACCCCGCAGGTCGATCCCTGCCATGACAATTTCCCTCGGCAACCTGTTTGCCTTATTTATTACTGTTTTCATTTTCTGCTCATCATTTAATTAGAATATTTTTCCCGTGCTTTCAGATTTACCTGAAAAAATCTATGACCTGTACTTTGCCTGGATTTTCTCTTCCCTGATCAATTCTTCATGGTGGGTAGGAATTTCAAATTCCTGTAATATATCCCGCACAAAGACGTCAGGATCAAGGCTCTCGACCGTCATATGACCGGCGCCGTCTCCGGTACCATCCCCCGCATCCCAGTAATCCCTGATCATTACTTTATCGCCATATTTTTTAAAAATGTCAGGTATCCTGTATCTGCCGGGAAATGTTGGCACATTTACTTTTTCAAGATTCAGGGATCCCCAGGTATAACCCAACTGGAAAGTACTCGTATTGATAGCGATGCCGGTGATGTCGATGATCCTTGCATCTTCCCCCGTGCTCGAAACGATATAATATTCATTTTTCCATGCATAAAAATTTAGCATCCGGCCACCCGGAAATTGGGATGGGAAAAACACGATTTCCGCACCATCCTCCTTCAACAATGTCCAGCTTTCGAACCAGTTGGCATCAAAACAGATCTGAATCCCGATCTTTCCGAAATCCGTTTCAAAAACCGGCGCCCTCACTGGACCGGGAATGATCCCCTTCCCGTCCCCGATCTCGGTATCAACGGGATGGACCTTATGAAAAATCCCGGTCATTTCACCTTTCCTGCCCAGAAGAATGGCGCTGTTGTAAAATTTCCCTTCATTTTTTGTCACTACCGGGCAGATCACATAACATTTGTTTTTTGCAGCGAATTCGCCCATTCTGCTGATCACAGGCCCCGGATTATGCTCATCTTCGGCAATATCAGCATATGACTTTTCTTCATCCACATAAGACGTATTGAAGGTTTCCGGCAAACAGATAATGTCCGGCCGGTATGCAGCAGCATTTTCCATCCTTGCCAGGATATCAATGATTCTCCTTTCGATCGTCTTTTCAGGATACAGATGCTGTAGGTCGACCGAAGCCACTTTGATTCCTCGCCTCAATATTTCCCTGTCCCGTGATGTGCCGGTTTCCCTGCCCGGAACCGCAGTGCACTGGCTTAGAAACCCCATCCCGATCCCTGCTGCAGTTCTCACAATAAATTTCCGCCTTGAAAAATTTCTATTTCCCATTTTACTTCCAGATAATTTAATTAACAAACACTCACTTCAATTTAAAAAATGCGATTGAAAATACCTTAAATA
>JAGTVG010000494.1 GCA_018224645.1 Cyclobacteriaceae bacterium | reverse complement strand
ATGACTCCGAGTCATGGCATGAGTTTTCAGGTTATTCAAACAAAAAACTATCTGACATGGAACTTGATCTGACCACCCCCGCCCTGTTATTCCCTGCCATATCATTATTGTTGCTGGCCTATACAAACCGGTTCCTGACGCTGGCAACACTGATCCGGGGTTTGCATTCAAAATACAAGCAGGAACCTGATCAGTCCCTCCTCGGACAGATTAAAAATCTGCGGAAAAGGGTGATACTGATACGAAATATGCAGGCATTGGGTGTAATGAGCCTGTTGCTGTGCGTAGTCTGCATGTTTCTGCTGTTCGCCGAAGAAATTATCATCGGAAGGATCATTTTTGGCATCAGCCTGATCTTACTGATCGCTTCCCTGGTCCTTTCCGTATATGAAATACAGATCTCCATCAGGGCCTTGGAAATCCAGTTAAGCGATATGGAAGTAAAAGGAACAGGCGTACGGGGAAAGTCAACCGCAGATTAATTCACCCGTAATGACCTCCTGAAGGAATTTTTATTTATATTCGGGGCTTGATGAATTTTCTGGACTGATGTCTGCCTCAAGAAAAAGAGAACCTACATTAATCGAATCCCTTATCCCGGTAATTTTCCTGATCGTTTTCCTGGCGATCAATGTGTACGTATTCAAGGACGATTCACTGGCCGGGTCCAATCAGATCGTACTGATCCTATCCGCAACGGTGGCTGCGATCATCGCTTCACGGACGGGCATAAAATGGCTTAAATTGCGGGAAGGGATCGTAAGAACACTCACCTCAGCCCTGCCATCCATTCTGATCCTTCTCCTGATCGGCTCCCTGGCAGGCAGCTGGCTGATCAGCGGCATTATTCCTGCCATGATCTATTATGGGCTGAAAATCATCAATCCGACAATTTTCCTGTTTGCAGCCTGTGTGGTGAGTTCCATTGTCTCGCTGGCGACCGGAAGTTCCTGGTCTACGGTAGCCACCCTTGGCGTGGCTCTTCTGGGAATAGGGGTGACCCATGGGTATCATGAAGGGGTTGTCGCAGGGGCCATCATTTCCGGGGCCTATTTCGGGGATAAAATGTCTCCCCTTTCGGATACGACAAACCTCGCGCCTGCCATGGCGGGAACAGACCTGTTTACGCATATCCGTTACATGGCCCTTACCACCGGTCCTTCCATCACGCTCACCCTACTGATCTTCCTGGTGATAGGTTTTCATTCCACCACCTCCGGAACGGAAAATGATTTTAAGGAGGTGCTCATGGCAATTGATGGAAGTTTTAATATTCACTGGGGACTTTTTGTGGTTCCCGCAATGGTTATTTTTATGATTGTCCGGAAAGTTTCACCCCTGCCGGCCTTACTCGCAGGAACCATACTCGGGGCTGTTGTGGCGCTGATCTTCCAGCCAGAGATCGTAGAGGAAGTCGCCGGGATTTCAGGCAATCCACTGAAGGTAATGTACGTGGGGGTGATGAAAGCCCTATACACAATTGTCAGCGTGGAAACCAGCAATGCACGGGTTAATGAGCTGCTGACTTCCGGCGGCATGGCCGGGATGTTGAATACCATATGGCTAATCGTATGTGCGATGGTTTACGGAGGCATTATGGATGCAGCAGGATTCCTGGAAAGGATAACACTTTCCATCATCAGATATGCCCGGTCAACGGGTTCCCTGATCGCATCAACCGCAGGTACCTGCGTTTTTTTTAATCTCACGGCAAGCGATCAGTATCTTGCCATCGTCGTTCCCGGCCGTATGTTTGCCAGTACCTATGAAAAACGTGGCCTTGCCCCTGAAAATCTGAGCAGGACCCTGGAGGATTCGGGAACGGTCACTTCTGTGCTTGTGCCCTGGAACACCTGCGGAGCCTACCAGTCGTCGGTTCTCGGCGTGGCCACGATCACCTATCTTCCCTATTGTTTTTTCAATATCATCAGCCCCTTCATGACCATATTCTTCGCGTACATGGGAATAAAGATCAGGAAGCTGAAGACGGGGAAAACAAAGATCAAAATTGAGGCATGATCCCGCTCATATAACCTGTTGACCATGCCGAGTTCGAATGCCTGGATTGAAAAAAATTTCATAGTCACACTAATACCGTGGTGTGATCAATAAGTTGAGGTCCTTGAAAGGCATATTGAATTTCCGCGCAAGATGTTCGTTGGTCAGGTGTCCGCTATAGGCATAAACCCCTTTCATGAACCATTTATTGTTGAATATCATGGGATCAACGCCTCCCTCTTCTGCAGCCTGTAACAGCATGGGAGTGAAAATATTGCTGAAGGCGGTCGTGGCAGTCCTCGGAACACGGGAAGCAATGTTGGGAACACAATAATGGATGACGCCATACTTCATGTATACCGGGTTATCATGGGTGGTTAGTTCGGAAGTTTCAATACATCCTCCCTGGTCGATACTCACATCGATGATGACTGATCCGGGTTTCATCTGGGCCACCATATCCTCGGTTACCACACAGCGGTTACGGCCTTTTTCTGTCCTGATGGCTCCTAACAGGACATCCGCCTGTTTCAGGGAATCGATCAGAAGTACATTGTTCAGCGTGGAGGTATAAACCTGCTGGCCGAGCGCATGTTTTAACCGCCGCAGTTTATAAATATGATTATCGAAGATCTGTATATCAACACCAAGGCCTAAGGCCGTCCGGGCAGCATATTCGGCAACGGTTCCTGCCCCCAGGATGACCACCCGTGTCGGCGGGACTCCTGTAATGCCCCCCATGATGATGCCTTTTCCGTTGTTGATGGTGCTCAGATATTCAGCAGCGATCAGCATCACCGTACTGCCTGCAATTTCACTCATGGCACGTATGGCCGGCATTCCACCCACCTTGTCTTCGATGAATTCATAGGCCAGTGCAGTTAGACGTTTACTGTTAATGGCCTTTAAAAAAGTCGGGGATTGATTTCCCAGCTGCAGGGCCGAGATAAGTACCTTACCCGGTTTCATCAGGTTGATCTCCTCCACGGTGGGAGGTTCTACCTTCAGGACAAGGTCGGCCTTGAATACTTCCTGTTTTGAATAGGCGATCTTTGCACCGGCATCGCTGAATTCTTTGTCATTATACTTAGATTCCTTCCCTGCACCCGTTTCTACCCAGATCTCATGGCCATTGTTTACAAGCAGATTCACCCCTTCCGGAGTGATTGCCAGCCGGTTTTCCTGAAAGGATATTTCCTTGGGAATGCCAACAAACAAAGAAATAGGCTGTTTTTTCACCTCCAACAACGATTCCTGCGGATAAAGTTTACTGCCTTTAACCAGATCCTTGAAACCACTCGAAAATATTTCACTCATTTTTTAGTCACATTAAAAATTCTTGTTTCCCTGTCGGGGATTTTTATATGGATGATAAGGTGTTTCTCAGGCAAAAAATTCTCAATCAGTTCAGGCCATTCGATCAGGCAGAGATCCCCTGAGTCAACATATTCCTCAAATCCTATATCAAAGATCTCATCAACATCCCTTGCCCTGAAAAAATCAAAATGATAGAGTTTCTCCCCCTGAGTGGACCGGTACTCGTTAACGATGGCGTAGGAGGGACTGTTCACATGATCGGTGGTTCCGATGATCCTGCTGAGTGTGGTGACAAAGGTGGTTTTGCCTGAGCCCATTTCACCTTTAAGCAGCCAGATGGTGCGATCCCTTCCGTAATCATAAATCCGCTTCGCAACATCAGGTAAATCTTCAATCGTATGACAGATTAATTTCAATTTGAAAACTATAATTCCTATTTCGAATTTAGGGAAATTATTGGAATTATCATCTCTTCCATTGATAATCCTCCATGTTGAAAAGTATCCTTGTAATAATTTACATAATAGTTGAAGTTATTCGGATAGGCGAAAAACAGGTCCTCCACGGCAAATACATAGGTGCTTGAAACATTCACTTTCGGAAGGTGTATATGTTCGGGACTGCGTGTATAATAGATCCTTTCCTCCTCGAAATTCAGGTTCTTTCCTATTTTGTATCGCAGGTTGGTATTTGTGTTTCTGTCACCAATGATTCTAAACGGTTTTTTCACGCGGACAGTGCCATGGTCGGTGGTGATGACAAGCCGGGCATCCATTTCGGCTATCCGCTGAATGATCTCCAGGAGGGGAGAATGCTGAAACCAGGACCTGGTCAATGACCTGTACGCTGATTCATCCGGGGCAAGTTCCCGGATGATTTCCATTTCGGTCCGTGCGTGCGATAGCATGTCCACAAAATTATAAACGATCACATTCAGGTCATTATGGGCCAGGTTGTATATGTTATCAACCAGGTTACGTCCCTGGTTGAGGTTTTTAATTTTCTGGTAGGAAATTCTCGTGTCCATCCTTAGCCGTTTGATATGGCGGGCCAGAAAATCTTCTTCATGATTGTTTTTCCCACCTTCCTCATCTTCATTCATCCAGATATCGGGATATTTCATCGACATCTCCAGGGGCAGAAGACCGGAAAAAATTGCATTCCGGGCATAGGCGGTGGTCGTGGGAAGTATGGAATAATATAATTCCGTGAATTCAATCCGGAAAAATTCAGTGATCAATGGTTCGATGACTTTCCACTGGTCGAACCTGAGGTTATCTATGATGATAAAAAAGGTGGGGGTTCCGTTTTTTAATCTTGGGAATACCTTTTCCTTTAAAAGCGTATGCGATAACACAGGTTTATCCTCTATATTCGGGTTCAGCCAGTCTTCATAATTTCCCTTTACATATTTCACGAAGTTTGAATTGGCTTCCATCTTCTGCATTTCAAGGATTTCCTTCATCTGCCTGTACTGATTGCTCTCCAGTTCAAGTTCCCAATAGACAAGTTTCTGATAGATCTCTGTCCACCCCTTATAATCAAGATAATCGTTGACCACCATGCTGATCTGCTGGAATTGCTGCTGGTAATTCAGATTGGTTTTTTCTGTGACAAGGCGTTTATTTTCAAGGATCTTTTTAACGCTTAATAAAATCTGGTTGGGATTGAGCGGTTTTATCAGGTAATCGGCAATTTTTGAAGCGATGGCTTCTTCCATGATATGTTCTTCCTCACTTTTCGTGATCATCACCACCGGCAGGTCCGGCCTGATTTCCTTGATCCTCGTCAGCGTCTCCAGTCCTGTCATTCCCGGCATATTTTCATCCAGGAATACGATATCAAAATTCTCGGAATCAAATTTTTCAAGGGCATCGGAACCACTGTTTACGGGAATTACATCGTATCCCTTTTTATCAAGAAACATGATGTGTGGCTTAAGCAGGTCAATTTCATCATCCGCCCATAAAATATTATATCTTTGCATATCGGTTATGATTCATACTTTTACCTTATTGTTATAAACGCAATATTTAATATAAGTTGGTTTGAATAAGAAAAAAATTCTTAATGATCCAATATACGGATTTATAAAGATACCTGATGGCCTGATCTTCAATATTATCGAACATCCCTATTTTCAACGTTTACGCAGGATAAAACAATTGGGATTGACAGATTATGTCTATCCGGGGGCCATGCATACAAGGTTCCATCATGCTCTCGGGGCGATGCACCTGATGGAACAGGCGTTGTTGAATCTGAGATCAAAAGGAATTGAAATTACGGAGGCTGAATATGAGGGCGCTCTCGCTGCCATTCTCTTGCATGACATAGGTCATGGTCCATTTTCCCATGCCCTGGAGGAAAGCCTGTTACAGGGGATCCATCATGAACAGATGTCTTCCCTGATCATCCAGCTTTTTAACGATATTTTTGACGGCCGGTTGAGACTGGCCTTAAAAATTTTCAACCGGCAATATCAGCGGCTGTTTTTCAGTCAGCTTGTGGCGAGCCAGTTGGATGTGGACCGGCTGGATTATCTGAACCGCGACAGCTACTTTACAGGGGTCAGTGAAGGTAAGATCGGTTTTGACCGGATATTAAAGATGCTGAATGTCTGGGAAAATGAAATTGTGGTCGAAGAGAAGGCCATTTACAGCATCGAAAATTTTCTGAGTTCACGGCGTCTGATGTATTGGCAGGTATATCTCCATAAAACGACCGTAGGAACAGAAAAGCTGTTGATCCAGCTGATTAAACGGGCAAAATTCCTGGCGCAGGCTGGTGAGCTGAAGACCATGAACGATGCACTTCGCCCGTTCCTTCAGAATAATTATTCGCTGGCCGATTTTAAGAATGATCCGAAACTCCTGCACGTCTATCTCTCATTGGATGACCATGACATCTGGGGCAGTGTCAAGATCTGGAAGTACCATGATGACCCCGTACTTTCGGAGCTCAGCCGCATGCTGATCGAAAGGGACCTGTTCAGGGTGCTGATGAAAAATACACCCCATCAGTGGTCTGCGAGGCAGGAATTACTGGAAAAAGTGGGCCGTCAGTTTTCCATACCGCCTCCGGATGCGAAATATTTTGTCGTTGATGGTTTTATGAGTAATGCGGCTTATGAAATGAATCAGTCAACCATCAATGTAATGATGAAGGATGGCAGCATCGTTGACATCGCATCAGCTTCAGATCTGCCCAATATCAAGGCAATGAGCAAAATTGTCAGAAAATATTACCTATGCTGGCCCAAAATCGTATCTTTGTGAATTGTTAAAAAAACATGCAGTTTTCAATCCGCGAAATAGCTCATCTTCTTAATGGGGAGATCGAGGGAAATGACGAAATAATGATCAAGGATATGGGAACACTCGAACGTGCAACGGAAGGGTGTATCTCTTTTTTATCAAATCCCAAATATGAGCAATATATCTACAAAACCGGGGCTTCGGCAGTGATTGTCAGCCGGGATTTTAAGCCAGCGGAAAAATTAAAAACAACCCTGATCCGGGTGGATGATCCATACCTTAGTTTTTCCATTCTGCTTGCAGAATATGATAGGATCATTTCTTTTCAGAAGGAGGGGGTGGAAGATCCCTGCTGGCTTGGAGAGAATTCCATAATCGGCGAAAAAATTTACAGGGGGGCATTTTCCTATATTGGAAAAAATGTGACCATCGGAAATAACGTGAAGATTTATCCGCATGTTTATGTTGGCGATTCAGTTACCATTGGGGACAATACCCTTATATATAGTGGGGTTAAAATTTATGACCGGGTGGTGATTGGAAATAATTGCCAGATTCATGCAGGTGCGGTGATTGGCAGTGACGGTTTTGGATATGCCCCCCAGAAGGATGGAACCTATAAAAAGATCCCGCAACTTGGCAACGTGATCCTTAAGGATAATGTGGATATAGGTGCAAATACGACCATCGACAGGGCTACTTTGGAATCAACGGTTATCCGGGAAGGTGTAAAACTTGATAACCTGGTCCAGGTGGCGCATAATGTGGAAATTGGAGAAAATACTGTCATTGCTGCACAAACCGGTATTTCGGGCTCGACTGCTATCGGGAAAAATTGTATCATTGCAGGCCAGGTGGGCATCGTGGGCCATATCAGCCTGGCAGATAAAATGACAATAGGAGCTCAATCAGGAGTTACCAAAGCCTTTGAAAAAGAAGGTGCAACTATATTAGGGAGCCCTGCATTTGAAATAGCGACCTCCAGAAAATCGTACGCGATTTTCAGAAAACTACCGGATCTGGTAGAAAGGGTACGAAAACTGGAGGATAAAATATTGAAATAACAGGGTGATCAGCAACTTATGAAGACAAAGCAGCATACGATTAAAAAGCCTGTAACGATCGAAGGTGTCGGATTGCATACCGGTATCAATGCAAAAATGACATTCCTCCCAGCGAAACCCAACCATGGCATAAAATTTCAGCGTGTGGATATCGAAGGCAAACCCATTATTGAAGCGGATGTCGATCTTGTGGTGGATCTTTCCAGGGGAACAACCCTCGAAAAGAATGGTGCCAGGGTGGCAACCGTCGAACATACCATGGCAGCCCTGGTGGGAATGGAAGTGGACAATATTCTTATCCAGCTTGATGGACCGGAAATCCCTATCATGGACGGGAGTTCTAAAATGTTCGTTGAAGCCCTGATGAGTGCCGGTTTCGAGGAACAGAATGCACTCAGAAATTTTTTTGAAGTCAGGGAACCCATCTTTTACCGTGATCCTTCCAGGGATGTTGAAATGGCAGCCCTGCCACTGGACGACTATCGGGTCACTGTCATGATCGACTATAATTCCCCTGTTCTGGGCAGTCAGCATGCTTCGATTACAGATATTAAGCAGTTCTATAAGGAAATATCTTCCTGCAGGACCTTCTGTTTCCTTCATGAGCTGGAAATGCTTTATAAAAACAACCTGATCAAAGGCGGGGACCTCAACAATGCCATTGTGGTGGTGGACCGCGTGGTTGAGGAAAATGAACTGGATTATCTGGCCGAATTGTTCAACAAACCAAAGGTTGAGGTAAAGGAAGAAGGTATCCTGAACAATGTGGAATTGAGGTACCGGAATGAACCGGCGCGTCATAAACTGCTTGATGTGATGGGTGACCTGGCGCTGGCCGGAAGACCCATTAAAGCCCAGATCCTGGCGGCCCGCCCCGGGCATGCACCCAATGTGGCTTTTGCGAAAAAGCTGAAAAAGGAGATGAATGATCCTAAATCTATTAATATCCCACCATACAATCCAAGGCTTGCCCCGGTGATGGATATCAATTTGATCAGGGAAACCTTACCGCACAGGGCCCCGTTCCTCCTGGTGGATAAAATTTTCCATCTCGATGAAACCACGGTGGCGGGTATCAAAAATGTTACCTATAACGAACCGTTTTTCCAGGGCCATTTCCCAGGCAATCCGGTCATGCCGGGTGTATTAATCCTTGAAGCCCTCGCCCAGACAGGCGGGATCCTTGCTTTAAACAACCTGGGTGACCCAAAGGATTACTGGACTTATTTCATTAAAATTGAAGATTGCCGCTTTCGGAAAATGGTACTTCCGGGGGATCAGCTGGTGCTGAAGTGTGAATTGCTGGAACCCATCAAACGGGGAATCGCCCGCATGAAAACGCTTGCGTTTGTAGGAAATACCCTTGTAACCGAAGCAATCATGTCAGCCAGCATTGTTAAAAAAAGTAAATGAACCAGCCCTTATCCTATATACATCCTGAGGCAAAGATAGCTGATAATGTGGTTATAGAACCATTTGCATGCATTCATAAAAATGTGATGATCGACGAAGGCACATGGATAGGTTCCCATGTTACCATCATGGAAGGGGCGAGGATCGGAAAAAACTGTAAGGTGTTCCCGGGTTCCGTCATATCCGGTATTCCCCAGGATCTGAAATTTGCCGGTGAAAACACCACCGTGGAAATCGGGGATAATACGATCATCAGGGAATTTGTTACGATCAGCAGGGGGACGATAAACCGGTCGAAGACCGTCATCGGCAAAAACTGCCTGCTGATGGCGTACGTGCACGTGGCCCATGATTGTGTCCTGGGGGATAACTGCATCCTGGTCAATGCCGTTCAGGTAGCAGGACATGTCAGGATTGACGATTGGGCCATCATCGGAGGTTCCACATCCATTCATCAGTTTGTCAAGATCGGGAGTCATGTGATGGTTGCAGGAGGATCACTGGTCAGAAAGGATGTGCCCCCGTTTACCAAAGCCGCGCGTGAACCCCTGAGCTATTCCGGGATCAACTCCATTGGTCTCCGCAGAAGAGGATACTCCAACGAAAAGATCAACGAGATCCAGGAGATTTACCGTCATGTATACCTGAAAGGTCTGAACAATTCAAAAGCCCTCGATGTGCTCGAACTGGAAATGCCGGCTTCCAGGGAAAGAGATGAGATCATCAATTTTATCCGTACCTCCGACAGGGGCATCATGAAAGGGATCAATAATAATTGATGTATGACCATATCCCTTGATGATCTCGGGAAAAAATTCATCAACCAGTGGCTATTCAAAGGTATCAGCCTTCATATTCACACTGGCAGGCCCCTGGCCGTAACCGGTCCCAACGGTAGCGGAAAATCAACATTATTAAAAATCATATCTGGCTGGATGCTGCCATCATCAGGTTTGGTAACCTATCAGCTGGATACCAGGAAAATTCCTTCCGACCATATTTATCGATATATCGATTATGTGGCACCCTATACCGAACTTGTGGAGGAATTATCCCTTTCCGAATTCATTGACTTCCATTTTACGCATAAGACAATCCAGCCCGGCCTTACAACCGGGGAGATTCTCAAGCATGTTTATCTTGAAAAGGACAGGGATAAGTATCTTAAATATTTTTCTTCTGGAATGAAACAGCGCCTTAAACTGGGGCTGGGTTTTT
>JAGTVG010000493.1 GCA_018224645.1 Cyclobacteriaceae bacterium | reverse complement strand
ATCTGTAAGAAAAATATGAGTTTAAAATTGTTTGATAAAATCGGGACCGCCCTCCGGGCGCCTGCCTGCCGCAGGTAGAAAAAATTTATGAATTTTTCGGGTTAAAAAATAAAAAGAACGAACAAGGGATGAAATCATAGCGGTAAAAGTTATTGTCAGTTATATTTTTATTGAAAGGATGAAAATTGGGGTCGCCGGCCCACACATGTCCTGCCCTTCCATTTAGCCTCAGGGGGTATACGGCCGGCGACGGTTCAAAGGCAGGAAAAATTTTTGATTATTTTGATTAACTTTATCGGCATTAAATCACAAAATAAATTGTTAACCGGATTTCAATTTTCAGGCACAGTTATCCGGAATATTAAATAAAGCCAATGAAAATTTTTTTGATCTATGTCCGCGATGAGGATTATTATAAACTTCTTCCGGAGAAATTCAACAGGAACAATGATGACCGGGTCCGGGTGATGGCCTTTCCTCCGCTCGGTATACAGACCCTTGCCCCTGTGACAAGGCAACACGGCCATGAGGTGATCTTATTCGATACATGCCATCCGGAAATGAAGAAGGAACATATTGCCCGTGAGGTAATCAGTCAGAAACCGGATGTGATTGCACTTTCCTTTCTGTCAACCACCGCCTATAAATATATGAAACAGGTGGCGAAATTCCTCAAATCCTCTGCACCTGAAATACCCATCATCATTGGCGGACCGTTCACAACAAAAAACGCGGAATTGATCTTAATGGATTGTGAATATGTCGATTTTGCGGGGATCGGGGAAGGGGAGGAGCTTCTTCCTGATTTCCTGAAAAACATCCTGGAACCGGAAAAAGTGAAAGGACTGGCATACAGGAAGGATGGGCAGGTGATCAGGAATCCGGACCGGCCGATGATTCAGGATCTTGATCAGTTCCCATACCCCGACCGGAAAAGCCTTCCGGTTGAATATATCGAATCATTGCCCCTTGAAGTCCCTGCAGTGCTGTCCCTTGAAAGATTCTGCACCATACAGACCTCCAGGGGATGTCCATACACATGCATCTACTGCGATATTCCCCTCTTAAGCGGAGGTTCCTGGCGGAGCAGGTCTCCTGAACATGTCCTGGGTGAAATGAAGGAGCTCAATGAGCAAGGTTACAGGTCGATCTACCTCACAGATGATCATTTTCTGCAGAAAAGAAAGCGTATCCAGGCTATCTGCAACGGGATCCTTGAAAATAATTTACAGTTTACCTGGGGCTGTGAAGGCCGTGTTGATTCGATAGCCGTCAGTGAATTTCCCTTACTCAAGCGGGCCAATTGTACCATGCTGGCATTCGGAGTGGAAGCGGGAACCCAGAAAATACTGGACCGTCTGAAAAAACGGCAGAAACTGAGTCAAATAGAATACGCTATCAATGAAGCCAAAAAGAGCGGCATCGATACCATTCATGGATTTTTCCTTGTCGGATCTCCTGACGAAACGGAGGAAGATATCCTTGAAAGCTTCCGGTTTGCCGCCAGGCTGAAAATAGATACTTTTGGATTTAACAGACTGAGCGTATACCGGGGAACCCCCCTCTGGAACGAATATGTGGAACGGGGGATCATCGATGACAGGGATGACTGGAATAAATGGTTCAGGGCATGTCACATCGATCCGACCGTATTATCCTGCCGGAAAGTACATGCGGTACGAAGTTCAGGTTATAAACTATTATTCAGGTTCAGGTTGATCCACCGCCCGATGGATACGCTGAGATTGATCAGGAAATTCAGCAGGTATATGACATGGACTGACCTGGCCAGGCTTATCCTGAGCCCATTCCGGAAAAAGAAGATATTGGAAAAACCCGACCTGCCCGAAAAAATGATCCGGGATGGAAAAAAAGAACCCATCAGGTTATCGGCCTGACGGGCTCAAATGATTTTTACCTTAAATGGCAGGTAACCCCGTACTATGATGGATTACGAAACTTCATCTCCTAGAAATTGAATCCAAGCGCAATGGTTACATTCGGGAGAAATCCTTCATAGGAGGTATTCGTATCGGATTCGCTTGCAAACTGGTACATCGGGCCAATACCCAGATCAAGGCAGAGACCGCTATCCCAAACCCATTGGTATCCTAACATAACCCCGACTCCAAAAGCAGTAAGGCTGACATCGGTTTCTTTTTCATTGATTGAATTGAAAGAAACCTGCGGCCCAATGTAAAACCCCTCAGGTGCGGACTTAGTACGGGATGTCAGGAAGAATTGATATCCTGCCCGTGTCCCTATCCCCGAAACGTTCGCTCCGAAAATCCTGTACCAGTAATTCGCACCGATTTGAATTGCACTGGAGTTACTCAAAGCACGCTGATATGCGAGGTTGAAATTCCCAAATGCCAGACCAATGGGGTTTATTTTGATCACATTGGGCAGATTTTCTCCATCACCTTGTGCAAATCCCTGAAAACCCATTGCCATCGACAAGCATAACACAACTAAGAAACGTCTCATAATTTTTTTATTTAGTTAACCGAAAAAATTTAATTTATTGAAGTAAAACAACTGCGTTTTTTTCACATACTATTGCGATAAAAAAAAGGTATCTAATCGCCTGTTAATTATTCATAATATGGTATTAATACCATGAATCCGGAAAAGGTTAACGGCTAAAATAAAAAAATTTAAGATAAACAGGTTTATAATCCCTGGATAAATGGAAGGGAGAAAGAATTAGTTTGCATATTCTATTGTTAATGAGGAACATATGAAGAATTTTTAATATCGATAAGACAGCGGACGCACAGTGCTATCTTTTCTTCTCACTCCCTTCTCACTGATTTCACCCGCGATAAAACCAGTAAGCGAGGTGAGGGATTCTTGCTTAGCCTGTTGATTCATGGTATCCAATTGGGTACTTCAGCGGGTGGTATAAATTCATGCCATCACCTTGAATGATGGCATGAATCGACAAGTCATCTAACCAAAAATGCACGGCTTCCGAGTTCCTGATAGAATTTGAAATTCTTTCAAGGTTCTCCTGAAGGGTTATTGCACTTCTGAAATATGGTAGAAAAATTCCCCAATAATATGTTAACCGGAAATCATCCGGGAACGGATCGATGCCTTACATGAAGATTATTTTTCCATCGTGGCGACACTCGCCCCGGTCAATGCACCTTTTCAGTCTTCCTTTGCCTGCCGGTATGATGTCTGGGATATCCTGAGCATGATGCTCATTGGCATCGCACGATACCGGCGGGGGATTATTACGGCAAGAAAACCTACAGGCTTTCATTCCTTTTAATGATATTTTTCAGGAATTCAGCAGCCAGTTTCACCTGTTCATCCACATAATCAAGTTTCCCGTATTCATGATTGTCATTCAGCACCGGATGACAGAGCTCAAAGGTAAAATAACCCTCATACCCGATCTCATTCATTAACTGGATGTAATTTTCATAATCCGGAAGATCCTTGCCGAATTTGGCTTCATATACCTTCGGAACCGCCTGTCCCTGTTCGTTGCGCATATATTCCCCTCCATAATGCGAATGGATCTGGAGGTCTCCAACGGTCCTCACAGCATTTCCAACCCATTCTTTATCGTGCCGTGTCATGATGGGAGCATCCAGGCAAACCTTCAGCCACGGAGAATTGACTTCCTTCACCATGTCATAACAATCCTTCCAGTGACGGAATAATGGTTCATGATTCTGAAGGGCCATCACCACACCGAATTCTTCCCCGAACGCTGCTGCTTCCTTCAGTTCTTCCTTAACATAATTCCATCTTTCAATCCAGGTTGTATAGGGAAATTGCCTTTGAAAATCATAATATTCACCCCGGATCAGGTCGTAGGTACCCACCCCCTTATGAATAGGAACCCCGGGCCATGCCGCAAACAAACGCACTATGGGTGAGCCAAGGTCACGGGCGAGCCGGGCTGTTTCCCTGACCATCAGCAGCTGGCATTCCCTGTGTTCCGGGATAGGACTCGAAAAATCATTGTTTGCCGCCACACAGGGGATCTCCAACCCGTTTTTTTCAAGCAGATTTCGCCAGTTTTCACGCTTTTTCTGGTCAATGTCCATCGGATTTCCCAAGGGACGTTTATTGTCCAACTCTATCCCGTCATAACCAAATTCCCTGGCCTTTTGGATGATTTCATCAAAGGTAAGGGCAGGTCCATCATACCAGATACCCAGGTAGGTAATGGTATAGAGACCAAGTTTTATTTTACCTTTGGCAGAAACTTTACTAGTATCGGTTTTTATTTCTGCTCCCCGGGCAGTCGTCCCGATGGCCTGGTTCCCCAGCACAGCCACACCTGCTGCCAGGCTGGATTTTTGAATAAAATCTCTTCTTTTCATAATTAGGATGTTTAAAATATTTTAATATGTTAATGATCTGACTTTAAACATTAAAAAATTAACCTTGGCCAGATCCTGGAGACACTGCTTTCTATCTAAAAGTACAATTTTTACCAGGGTTATTCAAGGAAATTAATTTTATGTTGGAAATCGCTTGGCTTTTCAGGTCCCGGGAAAGGAGTTGACGATCGATTGTATCATCCGGGAAAATATTGAATATGGCTCTTCGGGACCCATTCATCCCGGAAGGCCAACGCACAATGCAACAAATCCTGGCGACCGGGATCCTTCAGGCCAGAAATTGAATAATCATTGAAATAAGTTATGGAAATGGTGATGATAAATATGCCTGATAAAACTGGAGTGGATCTGGCTGTGAAAGAAATTTATAAATAGTTTAAAACGACACGCATCACCGTCGGTTTGGCAGGATTTTTTACCTGGATAGTTCCGTTCAACCTTTCTGCGGCCATCATGGCCTGGTATAATCCTATTCCTGAACCGCGTGTTTTTTCGTTCGCCACAAAAAATATGTCAAAGATCTTTAGGGTGAATGCCGGCGGAATTCCAATACCATTGTCCTCAATTTCAATCATCAGTTTTTCACCCATGGTAAGATTGATCCGAATGCGAGGTTCATGTTCAAGGTGATCCATAAATTTAAAGGAGTTGTCGATGAGATTTTCAATGATATAGATCAGGAGAATCTTATCGGAATAAATATGTTCCGGCAGATTGTTATTGAAGGTGATCGTATTGGATATTTGATATTTCCTCCTGAAACGAAGAATGATATCCTCCATAAAACTGATGGTATGGATCTTTTCAATGTTGAATGGCTGACTGTTGATCTGGCTGATCGTGGTTAACCGGCTGATAACTTCATTCAGATTATTCGCCGTATTATCCAACTCTTTCAGATAGCCAGCAATATTTTTATTTTTATTCTCAAGGATGGTCAGGTTGGTAAGTCCCATAAGGGTGGCAATGGGACCTCTGATATCATGGGATGTTTTATACAGGAACGTATCCAGTTCCTTTTTGGATTTTACCAGTTTCCGGTTGGTGGTGGATAATTCTTTGGTTTTTTTCTTTACCAGGCTATCCAGCTGGCGGTTGATCTTTCGCCTGTAGGCTGCTACCCTGACCGCGAATATTACAAAAAAGACCGCTAAGGTCAGGCTTATACCCAGAAGATAATTAAACTGCCTGTTTTTTTTGATCTGGACATCCTTATCCTGTATGATATCATCACTGAAACCCTGTTGAAAGGCGATATGGGCATCTTTGAATTTATCCGCCATTTGTTCATTAAAAAGGCTGTCCTTATAGGACACAAAGTATTTCAGGCTCTGATAAGCCTGTCTATAATCGGTTTGTTTTTCGTAGATATCCGCGTAAAGTGCATAATTGTTCTCAAGCCTTTCCCACGAATTCATTTGACGGGCCAGATTCTGGCTCAAGTCCAGATGAACCAATGCTTTCTCGATCTCATCACGGTGATAATATATTCTCGCCAGGTAATATTCAATGCTGGAATTCAGGATGGGTTCATCGTGGATAATGTCAAGATTTTTGGCGTTGTGAAGGTATTTAATAGTTTCATCGAACAGTCCCATGTTAAAATAGGTTCTGCCAAGACCGAAAAATGTATCGGCCAGCGTTTTCTGGTCAATTTTATCCTGGTTTTCAAGGACAACCCTGAAAGCATTATTGGCTTCCTGAAAATTTCCCAGGGCATTGTAGCACAATCCCAGGTTGAGGTAATTCACATAGATGCCATGGGTGATGTTGTTTTCATTCCGGATCTTGAGCGCATTTAGAAAGTAATTCAGCGCTTCATTGATGCTGTTTATTTTATAATAGACAAGTCCTATGTTGTTGTAAGCAATTCCCTGATAATTGAAATTATCCTGCTTTATGGCAATTTTCAATAAGTTGAGATAATTTTCGATGGCTTTGTCATACTGGGAAGTGTTTGTATAAACCAACCCGATGTTGTTATACAAATAGATCAGGCGGTCGTCTATTCCGTTTTTAATGGAGAGATCAATAGCTTCTGTAAAATATCGTTCAGCCTCCGTATAATTTGAATTAATGTTGCTGAAATACCCCAAGGCATTTCCTGATTTAATGATATAAGGCACATCATTGGATTTTTTCGCAAGCCGGTAGGAATCCATGGCATAGGAAGCCGCCTTATCCGGGTCATCCTGCATGTATTTAACAAAAAAATTGTAATAAAGACTGTCCAATCCGTCAGGATTATGCTGTTCAAGGGAGTCAATGAGGTGCTTATTAATTTCCTGTCCGTAGGAAAATAATGCAGAAAACAGAAAAAAAATACATGTGTATCCTCTCATCCTAAATTCTGTTTCATCTGATATTTAATTGTACGAAAATTAGAAAGAATTTTAAAATCATCGTTTACCACTGTATTTAATACGGTATAAACAGTATAAGTAATTCGGTAACTTTGATTTTATTGAAAGTTTTAACCCTAATTTTTAAAATTATGAGAAAGTTACTTGTTATTGTGATCGCAGTTTTCTTTTTCGGTTTTTTTAATGCATGCTCTGAAGAAGACATGGCAACCGCACAGGATGGAGGTCAGGCAGAACAATGCACCGATGAACAATGGGAAGATTGATAAGACAGATTTTTTGTTGAAGGGTTAAGTTATTCAGGAATATCTACAGGATTCCTGCATGAAGGGCCAGAGAATGCATTCATTTTCTGGCCCTTTTATCTAATAGACTTATGCCATCACCCGGAGTGATGGCATGAGTCTGTTAGATGAACACAGGGAAGTGTATGGGAATCATTCATATTTTTTTTAAATTGCGGATAAGGATTTATTCCCTGGTTTTTTTGAAATTGACTCCTATGCGTGCTTTAATTTTTTCATGCCTTACCGCGTGTTCCATTGGATTTCAGATATCTACCCTAAATGCTCAGTCCGAAACCTATCTGAATGGATATCAGGAAACCATTGAAGGAGAGGTCATATCCTATCATGCCCCTGATCCCAGGGCAAGGACCGCCCTGCTTATCAGGTCACTGGATTCCACCCGGCTGATCCGCTGGAAGACTGCCCCCGTGCCATCAGGATACCGGCACGAAACTGTATCGTTTGTATGGTTGTTTGGCATGGATGCGTCTCCTGACCAGCAGGAATTCACACTTTTTGTAGATGACCTGGATCTGATCAGGTTTAATAATCCAGTTCTTGCCGCGATGAATGAAGTTGTATTCCAGGGAAATTCAGGATCATCATTAAAGTTCCGTACGACAAAAATTGACCAGCACAAGGATCCAATGGGTTATGCAGTTCTTACGATTCCCGCCTCGGGAATATCGCCGGGCAATCCGCTTCATCTGCAGGTCACCGGTTCGGATGCAGGAAGTAATATCTGGTATATGACCTTTCAGTTACCTGTAGAAAACAGTATGGATATCCGTCCTCAGCCACTTCTTCTGGAACGGAATGGAACGAAACAGCAGGCTCTCCTGATCGAGATGGTGAACCTGGATAAGGAAAAGAAGGTAACGATCAATGGGAAAAATCTGCCTGAAGGAATTTACACGATCAAGCCCGGCTACAATGCCCTGCAATATTTTGTTCCGGAAGTTAAAAAGGAAAAGACGTTATCCCTCTCATTTAAAATAGATGGGGAATCAGCGATCCTGAAGTCCTGTTCAATAAAACCTGTCCGTCCCTGGACGGTTTACCTGGTACAGCATACACATACCGATATCGGTTATACAAGACCACAGAGCGAGATACTGCCTGAACATCTCCGGTTTATCGACTATGCGCTGGATTTTTGCGACCAGACGGATGATTTCCCCGAGGATGCAAAATTCAGGTGGACCTGTGAGAGTGCATGGGCAGTGGACCAGTATCTCCGGAGAAGATCCGAGAAACAGATCTCCAGGCTTCTGGACCGTATTCGTGAGGGACGGGTAGAGGTCACGGCCATGCCTTTTAACCTATCCGAGATTGCCGATGAGACGGCGCTAAAAAATATGCTCCATCCGCTCAGGAGGTTCAGGGATCTGGGCATTCCTGTTACCACGGCCATGCAGGATGATGTGAACGGGATCGGCTGGTGTATGGCCGACTATTTCCCTGACCTGGGTGTGAATTACCTGATCATGGGCGAGCACGGGCACAGGGCATTGATCCCTTTTGAAATGCCCACAGCCTTCTGGTGGGCATCGCCTTCGGGCAAAAGGATGCTTGCTTTCCGGGCTGAACACTATATGTATGGGAATTTCCTGCTGTTGCATACCGGTGAACTCCAGGGTTTCGGTGATAATCTTTTGAGGTATCTGGATGGTCTGGAGAAAAAAAATTATCCATTCGATCAGATTTCCCTTCAGTACTCCGGGTATGTTACCGATAATTCACCGCCTGCGTTAACACCAAATAACCTGATCAGGGAATGGAATGAAAAATATGTATGGCCAAAATTAAGAAGTGCCACGGCTGGTGAATTCATGAAATTCATAGAAAATAATCATGGGGAAGATTTAATGGTTGTACAGAAAGCCTGGCCCGACTGGTGGACCGATGGATTCGGATCGGCTGCACGTGAGACTGCTGCCATCAGGGAAGCACAATCTGAAATGAACATTACAACCGGATTATTTTCAATGGCAGCATTTCTGGGTTCCGCCTTAAGGAATGACCTGACCCGGAGCATAGAAAATATATATGATCATATCATTTTGTATGATGAGCATACTTTTGGAGCGGCCGAAAGTATTTCTGAACCCTATTCCGAAAACAGCATGAAGCAATGGGCCGAAAAATCCTCCTATGCATGGGAAGCCGTGAAACAGTCCAGGATATTGAGGGAAGAAGCTTTGGGTTTGTTACAGGACCATTTGCCAAGGTTCGATGAACCTTCAATTTCCGTATTCAATACCCTGAACTGGCCGAAGTCAGGACCTGTCGAGCTTTATATCGACCATGAAATCCTGGAACCGGGTCTTCCGTTTACCATTGTGGATCCGGAGGGAAATCCCGTTCCGGCACAGGCGGTTTCCAGCCGTTCGGATGGAACGACATGGGTATTATGGGTTGAAAATATTCCAGCGCTTGGCTACAAAACTTTCCGGATAAAAAAGGAAACCGGAGGGGATCATATGACCGGTAAAAGTCCTTTCAAGGGTGAATTCAAAAATTCGTATTGTTCAGTTCTGGTGGATCCGGGCACCGGGGCTTTTTCCTCCCTGAAATTTACACGGCAGAACAGCGAAATGGTTGATCCGGACGCCCCCTGGAAGCCGGGACAACTGATATATGAAAGACTGTCCGACCGCCATCAGCTTGAACTGTTCACCCTGCACGAAGAACCCAGGCGGACTGGTTTGAGTGAGGTGATTTTTCATGAGCTTGAAGAAGGACCCGTTTGGACTTCCATTTTCCTGAGCGGACAGATCCCGGAATGTGCCATGGGGAGTATTGACATGGAATACCGTTTTTACAGGGAAGAACCATTGATTGAACTGGTCTACAGGATGAATAAAAAGCCTGTCCTTGATCCGGAATCCCTTTACGTGGCCTTCCCAGTGGATACGCAGGATGGTGGGATTTTTTTTGATGCACAGGGTGGAACGGTCAGGCCGGGAATGGATCAGATTCCCGGTACCGCTTCTGACTGGAATACGGTACAGAATTTCGTCGCAGTGAAATATCCGAAAGGTCAGTGGCTTTTCAGCAGTCCGGAAATACCGCTTTTTCATCTGGGGGATTTGAACCTTGGAAATTTCAGTTATGATCATATTCCGTCCTCCTCCCATCTTTATTCATGGGTGCTGAATAATTACTGGACTACAAATTTCAGGGCCAGCCAGGAGGGAGAATTGACGTGGAGATATTTTATTACCCTGTCGGAGGAAACCGGAAATATATCATCCACCAGGTTTGGATGGAATTCACGGATCCCCTTGGTGGGCAGGGTGCTTCCGGTAGGCGAAAATCCGGGGAAAAAAGAATCCTTAAATATTCTTTCGGATGCTATCACCGGTTTGTTACTGGTAAATTCGGCTCCGGGACAGGAAGGAAGGAGCATTATCCTCCATTTACGTGAAATAGCGGGGAAATACCTTCAGCTGGATCCTGCCGTGTTGTTTGAATCAGAAACCGGTTTTACATGGCGGGAGGTCGATGTCCTGGGGATGCCTTTAAATCATCAAAATGAAAAAATTAATATCGGGCCAAATTCAGTTCATTTTATAGAAATAGGATGGAATCAGTAAAAACCATTACCTCAAGGGAACGTGTTTTGAAAGCATTTGATTTTACCCCTTCCGACCGGATCCCTGTCGATTTTTCAGGCCACCGTTCTTCGGGCCTTGCTGCCCTGACATACGCTAAACTCAGGAAAGCGCTGGGCCTTAAACAGGTGCCAGTACATGTGTATGATCCGGTGCAACAGCTTGCCATTCTTGACGAAGATGTCCTTGATTTTTTCGGAATTGATACGATTGAAATGGGAAGGGGATTTGCCCTGGTGGATAATGACTGGCATCCGTGGATCCTGCCGGATGGGTCGGATTGCCGGCTTCCTTCATGGGTAAACCCTGAACGGGAGGCTAACCGCTGGGTCATCCGGAGCGAAACCGGGCGGATCATTGCCCAGATGCCTGATGGGGCAAGGTTTTTTGAACAAACCTGGTATCCCTATT
>JAGTVG010000492.1 GCA_018224645.1 Cyclobacteriaceae bacterium | reverse complement strand
GTTTGTCGGTCAATGGGCCCCGACGTTTCTGATCCTGGGGATGTATAATAAACTGGTCAAGCAACTTGGTCACGACTGATGTGATAGGAGACTCATGCCACGACTCAGAGTCATGGCATGAGTCTTTCAAATGAGTTTTTCTGTTACCATCCAGCACTGGACCCTTCTCAGGGAATTTTTTTTCCTGCCCAAAGCACAGGAATTTCAATGTAAAATATTAAATTTCAGGTTGGATCAATCCAATACCTCCTTGTAAACCTAATGTCCGGAACAATCATGAAATTTATACCATTCATCCTGATCTTCCTGTACTTTCTTGAACACGGTGCAAAGGGCCAGTCCCGTGAATCCATTGACAGCCTTAACCACCTGCTCCGGGTTACCGGACAGGATTCAAGCAGAATTAAAATTTTTGGTCAATTATGCTGGACCTATGCAAGTACACGCGATAAACTGGATTCAGCCAGGATTTATGCTGACAGTATTTACAGTCTCGCCGTTAGGATCGAGGACGAAAGGGCGATCATATACTCCCATTTTTATTATGGGATCATTGACCGTCATGAGGGTAACCTGGCCAGAAGCCTCGATTACTTTGAAAAATATGTCACTTACCATAGAAATAAGGGAAATGACCATCTTGTGGCAACAGGGCAATACCAGGTGGGCGTCATTCACAGCAACATGGGCAATTTTGCTGAAGCATTAGCCGCTTATCATGAGGTATTGAACATTCATCAGAAAAATGATTACAGGTACGGCATTGGATTTACATTGAATTCAATGGGTGGTATCCAGCGAACTTTTAAAAATTATCCAGATGCCATAAAAAGTTACCGTAAGGCCATCGGGATCTTTGAAGACCTGAACGAGGAACATGACCTGTCGATGTGCCTGCAAAATCTCGGGAATGTATATGCTGAAACTGGCCTGTTTGATTCCGCGCTGAATAACTATAAAAAAGCGCTTGCCATTGACACACGGCTTGATAAAAAACATGGTATGGCCTCTGAAATGGAGAACCTGGGGAATCTGTATTTTAAATGGGACAGCCTAGCTGCGGCGCTTGATTACCATCTCAAGTCGCTGGAGATCAGGCGTCAGTTACCGCAGAAAAGAGAACTGGCAACCAGTTTCATTAAGATTGGGAAAATATACATCCATATGAATGAATTTGAAAAAGCGGATAATTTTCTCCGCCAGGGACTTGACCTGTCCCGGGAGATCGGCGCCAGACCCCTGATCATGGAAAGTTATGAACAATTCGCTTTCCTGCATGAATCCAGAAAAGACTATTTCCAGGCCAATGTTTTTCATAAACAATACAATCTCCTGAAAGATTCGATCTTCAATGATGAAAAGATCAAACAGGTGACCGAATTGGAGACACGGTTCAAAACGGCTGAAAAGGATAAACAGATCCTGCTTCTTTCGAAGGAAAATGAGATCAAGGAAGCTAAAGTCAGGCAGCAGGCAATCCTGAAGAACGCTTTGATGGGAATTATTCTGCTTGTCATGGCACTTGCGGGCTTAATTTATCACAGCCTGAAACAGAAACTCAGGAATCAGCGGATCATTTCCGAAAAGAATGAAGAGATTAAAATCACCAGGTATCAGCAGGAACTATCGGCGTTGGAAATGAAAGCCCTCAGGACACAGATGAATCCTCACTTTATTTTCAACTGCATGAATTCCATCAACAGGATGATCATGAGCGGTGAAAAAGAGGAGGCATCCAGGTACCTGAATAAATTTTCAAGACTGCTCCGGCTTACGCTGGAAAATTCAGAACATTCCCTCATTTCCCTGGAGGATGAATTATCGATGGTGGAAGCCTATATCCAGCTTGAGTCTATCCGGTTCAAGGGAAAGATCAACTACGAAATCGACGTGGATGAGATGGTAGACACTTCCTCCACGCATCTGCCTTCCATGGTCCTGCAGCCTTTTATTGAAAATGCCATCTGGCATGGGCTGATGCATAAATCCGAACCTGGAAGAATCAGGATCCTGATCCGCCAGGAGGAGGAGGAGCTTAAATGTACCATTGAAGATGACGGTGTTGGCCGGGAGATGGCGCTGAGATTTTCTGACCAGGCAAATAAGAGCAGGTCGATGGGTTTGAAAATTACCGAGGAACGCCTGAAGCTGATCAGCAAACAGAAATTGAATGAACTGATCCAGATCGTCGATCTGAAAGATTCATTCAATCAGGCTTTGGGGACCCGTGTTAACATCAGCATTCCGTTGAATTGATTGGAGACCATGATCAAAACCATCATTATTGATGATGAGGCAGATGGGAGGGAAACCCTGCTTCTTTCGATCCGGAAATATTGCCCGGAAATAGAGATTTCAGCTTTATGTTCCACAGCTGATGAGGGGATCGGGATGATCCATAAACTCCAACCGGATCTTGTGTTCCTGGACATACAGATGCCGCATAAATCAGGGTTTAATCTGCTTGAAGAACTGGGTGGATTTGATTTCGAAGTAATCTTCGTGACTGCCCATGACCGTTATGCGATCAGGGCGATTAAATTCAGTGCGCTGGATTATCTTCTGAAACCAGTGGATGTGGATGAATTACAGAAAGCTGTGCGGAAAGCCAGGGAACGAATCGACCATAAGGGTCTTAGGAATAACTATGAAAGTCTCTTAAAGAACATGAAACATCCGGCCGGCAGGCTCGAGAAGCTGGCCATTCCAGCCTTTGACGGGATAGTATTTGAAAAAGTCGATGATATCATTTATTGTAAAGCGGATGGGAATTACACGAACCTGGTTTTGATCGGGAAAAGAAACCTCCTTGTTTCAAAAAATCTGAAGGATTTTGATGGCATGCTTACGGAATGTGGATTTTTCAGGGTCCATCATGCATCCCTGATCAACATGAAGCATATCAAAAAATATGTAAAGGGAGAAGGCGGCTATGTGATCCTTGAAGATGGACATCATGTGGATGTTTCACGCCGAAAAAAAGAACAGTTTTTAGGGTTGCTGAATAAGGTGGGGAACTGATCCCGGGAGCCCCGCTTATCCGATTACGTGATCCACTTATACACCCGCCCCTGCCGGGTATCCATTCGTTATGGAATCTCACCCGAATTCTTTTCAGATTTCCTGTCATAATTCACACTTAAAATCAATCTGAAAGACAAAAAAATTACTAGACCATGAAAAAAATAACCAATTCCTGGGTTATGGTACTGATTTGTGCCATGCTCGCCATTATTGCATGTGAGGAAAATATCGAGGATGATGTGAATCCAAATCCGGGCAATAATGATAAAGATCCTTCCGGCAACAATCCTCCACCTGACGGCAACCTGCTGGATGCCAATGAAATTACCGGCAGCATCCAGTTCCTGAATTCAAATTTAATTTCAGGGAATATGCCTTCATCCACGGGTACTGCTGATTTCAAGCTGGATACGGATACCATATTCTGGGTCGAGGGGATCAAAAAACGGATCCGCGTTCGCTATCCCGAAATATTTTCCGGCAGCCTTACTTCCATTCTCGTCCAGGTTAAAAATGCAGACAGTTATTTTGAAATTGAGCCGGATGAGATAGAATCGACTGATACCGTCGCTGTGTTCTATTTTGACTTTGATCCCGGTAATTTTGATGTTCCAATTTCCTTTGACCTGGAAATTGCCCTGAAGGATGAAACGGGCCAGGTGGTTGATGAAACTGAAGACCGGCCTGTGGTGATCGAAGAACCCGGCAATTTTGATTGTTCCCCTGTTGGAGAACGCTGGGACTGGCTATATACCACCATCGATGGCGTTTTGAACAGAGCGGAAGGTTATCCACAAATCACGCCGGGCACCGTTAAAGGATGTTGTGACAGTGGCGTACCCTACTATGGGAATTGTATTGGTACCCCTCTTGAAGGCACGGTTGATTATGAAGCCTTCCACATGCAGGCCTTCGAGTATGTGAAATTTTTTGCAGAAGGTAACCTGGGCGGAGAATTGCATGAAAATATCAGGAATGTGGATCCCATAGTGTCAGATTTCTGCTCGAATTCTGCAGGCTATAAGGATAGGATAATCCATAATATATTTTCTGGACAATATTCCTTCGATCAGGCATCAGGAAAGATTACCTTGTCGGATATGGTAGGCCAGTTCGAACAGGTAACCATAGGTTCCACTGTTTACGAGGTGCCGCTTCCTTTGTATTTCGGAAATTTCCTTAATGTGGAAATGATCAGTTGTCACTTTATGGTGGACCGTAGCGATGTCGAAGGATCTTTCATGGAGCGGGTGTTCGAAAGAAGATCTGAAGCTTTTCAGTGGTATGATTAACCCGTTTCCATCCTTTCTAAAGTGTGAATGCCCCGACTTGTCGGGGTTTTTTTATCCCCTGCTCATGGCATCACGCTGAGTGATGGCATGAGCAGGGGATAAAAAACCTCACCGCAGCCCCTCAAACAAATCCGTTTCCGTATTCCTGCCTCCGTTTACCGTACTGAATACCCGATACAGTTCCTGGGAACCCCACAGCGCCTGATGATCGGATTCCACAAGGTCAGCCAGTTTTTCAAAGATGGCCATCTGGGTCTGATGGCATAATACGGCGTCCCATACGGTTCTCCAGAATGGTTTCGCGTCGATCCGGGTCGTGATGTTCCAGTCTGGCCAGGGTTTTACTGTTCTTTTTATTCCATCCACTTGTGAAGCCAATTCTTTGAACGATGACTGATATATATTCCATTTCTTTTCAGGCCAGGCCAGGTAATAAAATTTTGACACGGCATGAGGCGCTTCATTTACTGATGTTTCGAATTCTGGATCAGCTGCCTTCACGACCGATGCCATGGCGAACTGGGAAATGGCAATATGATCCGGATGGCCATACGCCCCCGCAGGATCGAAGCTAAGGACCACATGGGGCCGGATCCGGCGGATGTACCCGGCTATTCTCATGACGATTTCAGCTGGAGGAGCCTGATCCACGTCGCCGTCGATATAATCCAGGAAATGAACCTCCCTGATACCGAGTACTTTTGCCGCTTCATGCAATTCTTTTTCCCGGGTCTTCCCCACCATTTCAAGACCCGGGGATACTTTTTCCCTGCCAAAACGGCCTTTCTCACCCCGGGTTGCCGTCACAAGAAAGGTACCTGCACCTTCGCTGGAATATCTGGCAAAAATACCGCCGAATCCCAGGGTTTCATCATCGGGATGGGCCAGGATGGCCATCAGTTTAAGTTGCTCGTTCATAGTAAACGTTAAGTGTAATGAAATTAATGAAAAAATCAAATAATGAGTTCAGTGGATCACAAGAGGAGACGCGCCTGCCTGGGTAGGCAGGGAAACGTGGCGATTAACCTTCGCCAAGGCTACGGTTGATGAAAGCGGAAAAACGGCCCGGAAATATAATTCTGGTTCATATCAGGTCGAGATATCGTTTTACCGCCCTGGCTTTTATTTTAGATTTTTAATTCTTCGTTTTTAATTTTTCCGAGACACGGAGATATCGCAATTACAAATCCACAGATTCACAAACATTTGTTATATTGTTATAAAAATTTGCGGCTTTGTTCATGGGATACAGGAAATATTTCTTAAAAATTATCCGGAATAATTATCCGGGATTCTCGGAGATTCTGAAGGAGAGGATAAAGAGGATTTTCCATCCACTGTAAGGTGGATAAATTGAGGTCGGGGTTGGCAGGACTGGAATTGATCCGGAAACCGACAAAAGCGGAAGGAACTTCCTGTTACGATTTCAGATTCAGATAAAAAGTATAATCATATGATGAATATTTATGCGCGGAGAAGTATACGGAGGTATAAAGATACTCCGGTCCCTGATGAAAAGATAAGGCAGGTCATCAAAGCTGGCATGAATGCCCCTTCCGCTGGCAATGAACAGCCCTGGCATTTTGTGATCATCAATGACCGGAACATCCTGAACGGGATCGCCGGTTTTCATCCTTTTGCCCAGATGGCACGGGAGGCTCCGGTGGCAATCCTTGTTTGCGGCGAACCAGCACTTGAAAAACACAGGGATCTCTGGGTTCAGGATTGCTCAGCTGCCACTCAGAATATGCTCCTCGAGATTACCGACCTCGGATTAG
>JAGTVG010000491.1 GCA_018224645.1 Cyclobacteriaceae bacterium | reverse complement strand
TGCCGTATTTTTTACCGTTAAATAGCTACACGCGTTTCCAAAACGCGCTTTACCGAAAACTTTAAGCCACTACCCCCCCATTAATGAACCGGAACAGGTATGTCAGTTACATACCTGTCCTTGAAGTAACGTTATAATTTGTATTCCTGGCATCCAATTAAAGCTTAACAAAAAAAAACATGAAGGACAAACCAACCAAAAAGATTTTTGATCTGGTGAGCAAAGGGCCATCCGGGCGATTGAAAGCACTTGAATTCTGTTTTAAAAATAGCCAGATGAATGAAAAGTTGAATGATCAGGTGAAACTATTATTCCGGATGCTGGAGGATGATTTGCGGCAATTGGAACATTATGTCCTGATGGACATGGAATCAACCAGGGAATTCGATTTTTATAAAAGTAATAAATAAGGAATGCGTGGATCACCCGCCCATCAAACTCATGCCATGACTTGAAGTCGTGGCATGAGTTTGATGATAAAATTTGCACCGGAACAGGCACGAGAGGTTCTTCCTTTGTAGGGATCCATTAACAGGGGAACAAGGAATTAAAGAATTATCCTGATGGTGGAAAAAAGTATACAGATACCGGTCACGCCCCGGAGTGATCGGAATGGACTAAACTCCCCAGACGCTATTTTCTTCTGAAAATCGTAGCAATTGTCTTTCCGATCTCATCCAGTTTTTCTATGGATTCAAGCAAGGAAGGATTGTTCAGATCAAGGTTAATCGTATCGTCAACCCCGATCTGCATCGGGTAAATCAGCATAAAGCTGTTTGCCTGAAAATATTTGTTAAGATAGCCAGGGACATTTGCCATATTATGGTGGTATGACGGTTTATTTTTTCTGCTCAGAATGATTATCAGGTTGTCGTCCATCATAATATCCCTGGAAAGAACAAGGAATTCATCCCAATTTTCGAAAATCCTGAATTCGGCATGAATGGGATGTTTCGAATGAATATCCCTGAGGATCTGAAGTGCAGGTTCCGTTCCATAGAAAAGGAGTTTTGCCCCCGAATTCCGGGAAATATTCCAGATTTTCAGGAGCCAGAACAGGAAGCCCACTTCTTTTTCCGCGTTTTCCGGAATCATAATAAAATGGCGTTTGATGGTGGATATGGGTTGTGCCGGTTTATATACAATGGTGGTTTTATTGCTTTTTGCCAGTATCCCTTCAGTGAGATTGCCAAGGAAGGAGTCGGAAATGCCTTTTTTAACATGCAGCCCCAGTAACAGGTCTGTTATCCTGTGTTCCTTGATTACGCTTGTGATGCCGTTGACGATATTGAGGTCATACCGCAAAAGTCCGGTGAGGTTGATATCGGTAGACGCAGCCGTGATGGCCGCTTTTTCCAGTATTTTCCTGGCATTTTTGTTAGCATCAGTCTCGGAAGTTTCGCGGCTATCGGTAATGATACTCAGCGCATAAAGCCCTGTTTTATTTTTTTTCGATTTAATCATGGCACTCAAATGGATAAGCTCATCCACCGTTTCGGGATTGCTGATGGGGATGAGTATCCGTTCGTCCGGTTCCTGGTCCTCTTCCTCGATATCGGCATTTTCAGCCCTCACAATATTCTGCGCCCCCTTTTGTGTCTCAAAGGATGCAATGGTGCAGGTGACGAGGATCATGATGATGGTCCCGTTCAGAATACTTTCACTCAACAACCTGATGGGTTCTCCATCGGGGGTTTCTCCCAGGATCACATTATACCCGATCATAACCGCAGCAAGGGTCGCGGCAGCCTGTGCATTGCTGAGCCCAAAGATCAGTCTCCGCTGATCCACCGAGAACCCGAAAGTTTTCTGAACGATCCAGGCCGGTATGAATTTACCCACCGTGGCAATGATGGTCATGACGGTCGCGACGATCAGCGTTTCGGAATCCAGGAAAAAAGCCCTGTAATCGATCAACATTCCTACTCCAAGCAAAAAGAAAGGAATAAATATGGCATTGCCCACAAAATCGATCCGGTTCATCAGGGGAGAAGTTCGCGGGATGAGCCGGTTCAGGGCCAGTCCGGCAAGAAAAGCCCCGATAATCCCCTCAATGCCGGCGACCTCGGAAAGTACGGCGCCCAGGAAAACCATCACAAGCACAAAAACGTATTGCGACACATTGTCATCGATCTGTTTGAAAAACCACCTGGCAATGACCGGAAAAAGCAGCATGATGATGGAAGAAAAAACCAGGAAGGAAGCGGATAAACGCAGGGCAAAATATTGATCAATTTTCCCGGTTGTCATACCCACGATCACTGCCAGTACCAGTAATGCCAGCACATTGGTGATCAGTGTGCTGCCAACGGTAATGTTCACGGCTTTGTTTTTGGCAATGCCGAGTTTGCTGACAATGGGATAGGTGATCAAGGTGTGTGAAGCAAACATACTGGCCAGAAGAATTGAGGTGAGCACGGAATAATTCAACAGATAAATGCCCGTGACGGTTCCGAGAACCATGGGTATGAAAAACCCGTAGAGGCCGAGCAAGGTGCTTTTTGCCGCATTTTTTCTGAAATCGGCCAGATCGATCTCCAGACCTGCAATGAACATGATGTAAAGCAATCCGGCGGTGCCCGAGAGAATGATGCTGCTGTCACGGGTGATCAGGTTGAATCCATGGGGTCCGATGACTGCTCCTGCCACAATGAGTCCCAATAAATGGGGAAGTTTGATTTTGTTGAGGATTATCGGGGCCAGCAAAATGATCACCAGTATTAAAAGGAATTTTAATATGGGGTTTGTCAGCGGTAATGTCGTTTCAAATATGTTCAAATGATATCATGTAATTTTTTCCGGGCGGTGTGATCGGGGCTTACTGCTTCGCCCAGCTCATACATATGCGTATTTACCACGAATATATTTTATTTTCAGTATTCTCCATCGAACAAATGAGCACAAGTTTGCGAAAGATTTTCAGGATCCGTAAAATTTATCTTTAACAATACCCGTCAAAGAATTCAAAATAAAACAATCAATACAGGACTTTGCCCGTTTAAATAAGAGATGCCAATGATTTCCCTGCGCCTGTCAGGAATTTTCAATGATTAAAAAAATTAAATCTTTAAAAATCAAGAATTTCATTAAAAATTAACTTCGACCAGAACACGATGAAAACAATCATATTATCCCTTTCTGCTTTTCTGATATGCATGTACTCATTTGGACAGGATGATAAACATCTCAATGCGCTGGAACTTTCTATCCAGAAGAACCTTCAGTCAAGGAATCTGTTGCTGGACAGGGAATTCTTCACCAATAAAGTCCGGCGGAACGTCGATATTTTCATCCTCCCCCTGAATAAGGAGATCATCGATGCAGCTGTCGATTATAAACATTCCATTGACGGCATGAACCGATCCGGGAAGAAAAAACTGTTACGAAAAAATTATGATAAATATCTCGAAGGGGATATGAGTGCTTTCGTTTTGCTGGTTGAAAAGTTTTCAGCATCAGGAAATGACTTTGATTTATCCTTCAGTGAATTTCAAGCGAATACCCGCTTATCGGACGAATCTCAGCATTATGCAATGCTCAGACATACGCAGGTCTTTGACCAGCCCCTGAACCTGGGATGGAATAAAGGGTATTTATATTTCCCGAATTTCAGGAATAATCCTTATCATGATTCATACACCATCAGCCTGGCACCATTGAATTCGGATACCTTCACGTTTACCTTTGATGATACCGGTATCGATTTCCTGAGACTTCTGGAAGACGGGGTTGCGGCGAATCAGGTACGGAACCGGTATTATCTTGGTACTGCCCCCTTTGGTCCTGATGATCTGTACAAGCTCGCCGCGACCATTATATCGATCATTTCAATGATGTAGAATATTTTCTTCCAGGGAAGGAATTATAGGGTTAATTGACTTCAAATACAAAGTATATTTTATATTTTCATCGGGAGGGCCCCGGTGGTCG
>JAGTVG010000490.1 GCA_018224645.1 Cyclobacteriaceae bacterium | reverse complement strand
GCTTTTATCAAGGGAACCAACGAACGCATCACTGTTCCAGGTAAAATCGCCATCATTTTCAGCAGGGACCAGGATGGATTGGAATACCGGAAATACCTTACCTTCCTTCAGGCCAAAGGTTTGATCCGGAATGAGATCGAAGAGGTTGAATTACAAAGCCTCCAGGGAATAACCGGATTGAAAGCACTTCGGGTTGATATTGAATATGAAGGATCCCAAAACCTTACAAAAGGATATGATCTTAATGAATTAATGGAAGCGATTGAAAAAACCGGGTGAAGGAAACTCATGCCCTAATCTGGCGTCATGGCATGAGTTTCGTTTAAAAATATCTCATCCTTTGATCTAAAGCCGGTATGGTCCCAACAGAACCGGAACAATAATGATGGGTCACTGACTTTCTGTGCGATATTCCGGTGATACTGGTTAGAACCCTTCCTGTTCGCATGGCCTTTAATTGGTTTTTCAGGCCGGATTATATATATTCTAAGGAATACAACTAAGTGATAAAGATTAATGATTATGGAAAATACCTCAAAAGAGTCATTCAAAGTAAAACTGACAGAATTTTTCGAACGGCATGATCCTTCAAAGGTTTTCCTGGTTCCCAAAATAGCAGATAAATTTCCTGACCAGCAGGCCGAGGTTTTCAGCCACCTGAATGAACTGTATGTCGAAAAAAAGGGCAACACGCCAGTATCCGAAAAATCAGTGTTCAGTGTGATCCCTCCCCCGCATCAGGGTGCTGAGCCGGTATAATGGGTGGATCCGGTGGGTCAGAAGCCTGGCAGACCGGTGTATCCGGTTGATCAGTAAACCGGCAGTTCAGTAAACCGGTGTTTATTTACGCCGGGGATCCGGTATCTCCTGCCCTTCTATCCAGGGTGCACCCATCTCTGATAAGATCGCGCTGAGTGCAGTTATCTCCTCTTCCAGGATCTGCTGTAACTGATTCTTTATATTCAGCAATTCGTTCCGCGAAACCGCCAAGGCCTCAGTAAGGGAAGGATTTGGGCCGTAAGTTGATAAGAACGCACCATAAACTAAAAAATTCATGCGGTCCTTAATATTTGCCCTGTCAACCTCCCCAACCACTTCTTTTGATCGATTCCCGTTTATTTCCTGATCGATGCCATATAATTTCTGCTTTAACTCGTGGATCCTGCGGTCAAGTTCTCCCGGATCATTTTTTGCAAGAGCGGATGCTTTCTGCATGGCATCAACCCGTTCAAATGTTTTTTTCAATACGACAGCGGTTGCAGTAAGCGAGCGGTTCAACTCGTCTATTTCTCTCCAGAATGAGGCAGTTTGCTCCGGTGATGATCCGGATAATGCTCCCTGTCGCATCCGATTCACATGGAAGGACACAGGTTCGGATAATGGAGTGATTATTCCATCCACCTCCTTTGACAACGAGGCAGAATATTCACCTGGCGCCACCAACCAACCCTGTCTCATCTCTTCCTCCTCATCGGATACCGGTTCTTTCAATATTATTGGATCAGAAGGTGGAAAACGGAGATCCCACGCAATTCGGTGGAACCCTTTTTTAACAGGACCTTTCAATTTTCTGACAACCTGCCCTTCGTTGTCCTTGATGGTGACCCATATTTTCGGTTCATCCTGTTTTCGTTCGGCTTCCACTTCGTCCCAACCTGGAAATACGATCGTTTGATCTGATTTTTTCAGCTCTTTTTCCAGTTCCTTCCGAATTTCCGATTTTGTTTTATAATCTTCCTTCAGATAATAAGTGATCACTGCGCCAAAAGGTGGATTGGGTGCTGAATAATGGTCCGCCCCCATGGATCCAACTCCCGGGCCAAAGTTTAAAACAGGCCGCTCAATATACCACCATGCATCTCTGACAGGGAATAAGGCAGCTTCATTTTTTAACTGTTCTTCTGAAACATGACGCAGTACACGATAATCATCGAAAACAAAAAATCCCCTGCCGAATGAAGCGCCCACAAGGTCATTCTCCCTTTTTTGAATTGCCAGGTCCCTGAAGGATATGGTCGGGACTCCCCCTGAAAGTTTAACCCATTTTTTCCCGGCATCGATGGTACAATAGATCCCAAATTCGGTCGCGGAGAACATCAGGGACGGATTGACATGATCCTGTACAATACGCCAGACCAGCGTCCGGCCGGGCAGGTTATTGCGTATCGATTGCCAGGTTACCCCCCGGTCCGTACTTTTTAACAGATATGGGCTCAGATCCCCGAATTTATGATTATCCAGCACAACATACACTGTATTTTCATTAAACAGATCTGCCTTAATATCATTCACGAAGGCCGTAGCCGGTACGCCGGGAAGACTTCCAACTTCGATTTTCCGCCAGGTTTCCCCGCCATTTTCAGTGACCTGTATATGCCCGTCATCGGTTCCAGCGTAGATCAATCCTTCCTTTATCGGAGATTCAGCCAGCGATGTAATTGTATTGTAGGCTGACATGGCAACAAAATCCCAGGGCTCGTCCCAGCTCCACGTCTTTCCCATGATGGGCAGGGAAATCCTCTCCTCATTGCGGGTCAGATCACCGGAAACCGGTACCCAGCTGTCTCCCCTGTTATCCGACCGCCAGACCCGCTGGGAACCATAATACAAACGGGTTGTCATATGGGGACTGACGAGAATGGGAGCATCCCAGTTAAAACGTTCCTGATCTTCGCCGCGTCCAGGCTGAGGCTTTATAAAAACAATTTCCCCGGTGGTCCTGTCAACCCTGGCGAGATTTCCCTGTTGCCATTCAGAATACATGATATCGGGATTACCAGGCTCTGTTGCCGGCTGATGTCCATCCCCAAAGAGGGTCAGGAACCAGTCCGAATTGCGGATCCCATGGTAATTATCCGTTCTTGATGGTCCGCCCTGGGTCGAGTTGTCCTGGGTTCCCCCATAGATATAATAGAAAGGTTCGGTATCATCTACGGCGACCTTATAGAATTGGGTGACCGGCAGATTGGCCATAAAACGCCAGTTTTCTGCCAGGTCAAAACTTTCATACAATCCGCCGTCAGTACCCACCAGCAAATAATCCGGATCATCTTCCCGGAATGCAATGGCATGATTATCCGAATGTTTGTTTTGCTCCTTCATGGTACGAAAAGTCTTTCCGCCATCCTCCGACACCTGCATTCTTACATCTACCAGGTATAACCGGTCAAACTGATGCGGGGAAGCATATAATTCCTGGTAATAATGAGGTCCGGTTGCTCCAGATACGGTGGCTGACTGTTTAAACCACGAAGCACCTCTGTCAGCGGATCTGTAAACGGCTCCGGTACGTCTGTCCAGTTCGATGGCTGCATAAATGACATCCGGTTGTTGTGGAGAAATGGCCAATCCTATCTTTCCCATATCAGATTGCGGCAGACCTGAGGTTAACTTTTCCCAGGTTTCACCACCATCCATGCTGCGATATATGGCCGTACCAGGTCCGCCTCCCAGGTAAGCTGATACATTCCGGTGCCGTTGCCAGGTAGCTGCGTACAACCAGTCAGGATTCAAAGGATCAATGACAACGTCGGTGACTCCTGTCCATTCATTCACCTCCAGGGTCTTTTCCCATGTACTGCCACCATCGATGGTTTTATACAATCCACGGTCACCTCCCTGAGACCATAAGGGTCCCTGAGCAGCCACCCACACAATGTTAGAATTTTCAGGATGCACGATTATCCTGGATATATGATTAGATTCTTTCAGTCCCATGTTCTCCCAATGCTCACCGCCATCCTTGCTCCTGTATATGCCATCGCCATAACCCACATGTCTTCCTCCTACGTTTTCACCTGAACCCACCCAGATAACATGGGAATTGGTTGGATCGATAGTGATACATCCAATAGAATAAGATTTCTCCTTATCAAAGATCGGATCCCATGTAATACCGGCATTTCTGGTCCTCCACACGCCGCCTGACCCGACGGCAATGTACCAGAGGTTATCATCTGAAGGATGGATTGCAATGTCAGCAATCCTGCCTGACATAAACGCTGGTCCGATATTTCTCAATTTTAAACCAGAAAAGGTCGAATCCGTCAACAGGGTTCCGGAATCCTTCACGGTTTCCAAATTTTTCCTTTTCTGTGAGAAAACATGGTCGAAAGACATAAAAATCATGAGGAAAGTCAGAAAATAGGCGGTGTTTTTTTTCATCGTAACATTATTTATTCTTCTATATTCCTTTATAATTCTGGTAAATTAAAGCCAGTCGATGGGCAGTAGCATAGAGTGCCATTCCTCTGAAAACCCGAAAAATATAATCAGATGAGCGGCGTAGTTTTTCCTGGCCTGCCTAGGCAACGAAACTACTATTTAAGGTCTATCCATCAAAAAAAATTTAACAAATTATTATACATCCAAATGTGGTTTGCTATTCCAAGACTGGTGGTCTATGAAGGTATATTCCTTTTAACCATCTGGATTTATTGTAAATTTACTTCTACACCGGGCAAAATTAAATGAGAAAAATCATTCATGTAGATATGGATGCTTTCTATGCGTCTGTTGAACAGCGTGATTTCCCCGATCTTCGCGGATATTTGGAAAAGCAGGAAAATATTATTTTCAAATCGCCAGGGGGATCGACAACCGAGAAGTCAACCCGAACAGGATCAGGAAATCCCTGGGTGCGGAAAATACATTTTCAACAGACCTTATGGATTTAACTTCCGTCATCAGGGAACTTGATGAGATCCTGGACGTCCTTCACAAAAGGATGTTACGGCATAATACCCTAGGAAAAACCTTAACGGTAAAAGTAAAATATGCTGATTTCAAACAAATTACAAGAAGTCGCACATCACCTGTATGGATAGCAGAGAAATCCGGAATCAGGAATATCTGTATGGAGATCCTGGCTGACGTCGAAATAAAAAATGGGATCAGGTTGTTGGGATTGACCTTATCCAATCTGAATCATACGACGGAAAGTACGGAACAGGGGAAATTTTCCGGTCAGCTAACACTGGATTTATAATTATTCTCTGCTGTAACGGTTTAAAAAATCCCACTGATACTCTTCAGACTTAATTTGGAACGATGAAGGTGCTTTAGTCCGTGACGGGAAAGGTAATCTTCACTCTCCTTTTTCCCCATAGAATGGCAGCCTCACGGTCCTGACCCATAAAAATATCGATTTTCCTGGTCCACCGCGGATGCATTTTATCCATCACCGTGTAAACTTTCCTAAAACCCTCAATCCTGACCTCAGTTTTGTATGTCAATCCCATTTCAATCAGATCGTTTGAAACGGCAATCACGTTCATTCCCTCCTTGATATGGTCTCCCCAGGCACCTACCCCTACATTTCCCTTTTTAGTCTGTTCCTCCGTTGCATTATAAGCGGTGGCGTCAACCCAGATCGTAGTATCCAATGCAGGGAATGGTGATGCAGATCCCTGTCCATTATATTCCAGGGACAGGGCCAGCAAAAACAGGATACCATGGATAGGTAAAAGGAATTGGATCATAATTATCGTTAATTCAATGAAAATACGCATTTTTAACGATAATATTTCATTATTTTAAAGTTAATCATACCTTTCAACCTGAATGATCACAATACTTTCAGAGGTCAAGATCCGCCAAATTATATTGAAAATTGTCACGGACAATCATGGCTACAACTATTCTTTCAAAATGCACAGGCCGGCCTTACTGGATGAGTCGAGTGATCCGTATTATTACATCCGTCTGCCACTGCATCTGCAATTCCCTGATATATCTTTTTCTGGTTATACCAGATATATCATTCTCCTGATCCAGTCAGGAAATGCGGCAGCAGGTTATTTTGAAAATGATAAAATACTGGATCATAAAGTATTTTCAGCTTATATGGTCAGGAAGAAACAGGGAAAAAGCCAGATCAAACATCAGCAAAGGGTAGAAGAATTGTTTGCTTCGGCATCATCATAATCCCTGAAAACCATTAAAGCGTATAAAAAAAGCCATCCGGAAAAGGATGGCTTGTCATACAATAAAATTTATAGCTACGTTAAAAATTAACGGATCACTTCAACCTTTACTGCATTTAGACCTTTTTTCCCTTTTTCTACTTCATACTGGACTTCATCATTTTCACGGATTTCATCGATGAGACCACTCTGATGTACAAAAATGTCTTCACTTGAATCATCTGGCTTAATAAATCCATAACCCTTGGAAATATTAAAGAATTTTACTTTTCCTGTTTTCATTATAACATTAAAATTATTGGTAATAGCTACAAAGGTTAAAAAAAAACTGAATAATTTAAATTAATATATAAAAATATTTGAATTGTTTCCGGATTGTCAGAGATCCCATATACTGCCATTTCACAGGTTACGCAGGGAATTAATTACCATTTTTGCCATTAAAATGGATAAAAAGACGTATATTTACCAATCATTGATGGTGTTTAATTCGGTTTTGCTGTTCCAGACACGTATGTGCAATTGAATCTACCACCGCCTGTTTAATAAAAATTCAATATTTGAACATCTTCTCAGAAAAATCTTTTCACGTTGGATATTCAAAATATGGAAAATATTATTCCGGGTGGCATGTCATGTTCAATCCAATGATATCCCTGTCTGAATTTAACAGGGGAAGTTATTGAAAGTGGTTTTTATTTTAAGTTTCATCTAAATTTTATCATTTTGGCTAGACCTATAAATTCAAAAGTAAACCTGAAGGATGGTTACTACATCGAAGTTTGTAATATTGGTGCCAACAGTGGCATTAAAATCAGAAGGGATACCCTTGAAGGTATTCAGATCGCCTTAAAGAAATATAAAAAATTCTATGATGTCAATTACATGGGGAAAATAGAAAATGGCAAAAAGATTATTGAAAAATAAGTAATTTTCTCCAGGTAGAACATCAAGCGTACCTGTACCATCATCATTCACTTCCGGTAATCCATGGTAATAATGGCAGCAGCCGTCGAGGGATAGAAATGCCTTAAAACCGAAAATTCAGTGTCCCAATGTAATTTGTATACTAAATTGTATATCTTTATATCTGATAGACAGTATAAAACCACTGCCATTTGTCTACGCCTTTAAGGCAGCTTAGAAAGTTAAGGTTAATTTTTATCATATGTTTACATATCATCATCCTCACTCCTTTCATATTCCTGTTATGGGAACAGGTTATACCGTTGATACACCAGTCAAAGTAGCACATTTGGGCATATCGTCCGTAATTTCCATCGTGGATGATATGCTTATCGAAAAAATGCGTGAATTTTACTGTCGTGAATTCGATGTTCCATTTAAGGCCATCTCCACTTCCATTGATGATTTCCGTGCGAAAAGAATTACGGCATATCTCAACCTGGTTAACCAGATCGTCAATGATAAATTTACAAATCTGAAAAGATCGGTTCATGAAACTGAGTCCGATATTAAAAAATATATTGATCTGTTGCCCGATATTTCCGATCTGAAACAATCGTTCAATTATTTTCTGAAGGATCATCCAATCGGGGAAGAACTACTGAACTGGATTGAAAAAAACCTTATCCCGGGAAAGATCGATGTCAATATAATGACCAAGGTTGACAAGGAAAATTATATAAAGAATGAAAAACTTCCGGTCCAATTCAATGATGCACATGCCGCGCTCAGGGGATTCGCACTAAGCGACCTTGAATCTTCAGTGGTATTTTCTGCAGGCATGAATCCGAGACTATATGGATATATAGAATATTTTGACGATTTCTATCCCGACAGCCAGGGGAAATTGAAAAAGAAGATTATTCTGAAAGTGAGTGATTACAGGTCAGCCATGATCCAGGGTAAATTTCTGGCTAAGAAAGGGCTCTGGGTATCGGAATACAGGATCGAATCAGGATTAAATTGCGGAGGGCACGCTTTTGCCACACCGGGAATTTTAATTGGACCCATCCTGGATGAATTCAGAAATTCAAGATCAGGATTAGAGGAAGAATTGAATAATATACTCCGGGCTGCCTTAAAGGAAAAGTCCAGGGCTATACCTTCAGAACCGATGAATTTCACACTTTCCGCACAGGGAGGTGTTGGAACCAGCCGGGAACATAAATTTCTGATGGATTATTATGGCGTTGATTCAGTAGGCTGGGGTACCCCGTTTTTACTTGTCGACGGCGTAGTCAACATTGATGAGGAAACACGTAAATTGTTGATCGATGCCAGGGAAGATGATCTATATTTAAGCCATATTTCCCCATTGGGCGTTCCATTTAATAATGTCAAAGGCAATTCAAAGGATATCGAAAAACAACGCCTGATTTCCGAAGGAACGCCTGGCAGTACCTGTCCGAAACAATTACTTATTCAGAGCAAAGAATTTACGGAAAGACCACTCTGCACCGCATCCAAACAATACCAGAAATTAAAACTTCAGGATCTGGCAAAAATCAGTAAAGTCCCGGGAGACTATGCCCGCCGTTTTAAGGAGATCACGGAAAAAGCCTGTCTATGTCTGGGTTTAAGCGATACGGCCATGAAATTGGCCGGTTTTAAAAAACAGACAGAAAAAATGGCCGCTACAATCTGTCCTGGACCAAACATCGCCTATTTCGATAAAAAGATCTCACTTGAAAAAATGGTCGATCATATCTACGGCAGGGATTCCGTTATAAGCCGGCAAGACCGCCCCAACATGTTTCTCAAGGAACTTATATTATATTTCAATTACTTCAAGGATCAGTTTGAAAATACTGCACTTTCAGGATCTGAAACTGAATTGAAACAAATGGAAACATTCAAGAATAATCTGCTTGACGGCATTTCTTATTACCGTGATCTTTTCATCAAATATGCCAGCCGGATCAACGACCATGACCGCAATGATCTTCAGGAACTGGATTTGCTCGAAAAGGAAATCAATTCGATGACCGAAAATGTGATTATCTGATATCGCCTGAATAAAATTACAATCAATTAACATGAAAAAGGGTACAGTTAAGTTTTTCAACGAAGCCAAGGGATATGGTTTTATCAAGGATGCTGAAACTGATCAGGATTATTTCGTCCATGTTTCCGGCCTGATCGATAAAATCCGTGAAAATGATGAAGTAGTTTATGAAATTGAAGAAGGCCGCAAGGGTCTTAATGCAGTACAGGTAAAAAGAGCCTGATCCATCAAATCAATTTTCCAGTCATCCATATTCACTGAACCAGGACAGGAAGATTAAATTTTTCTTGTATTCCATTCGCGAGTAATCAGATCAGGGATCAATACTTTCGGATGTTAAAAAATCAAGGGATAAATCTTATTTGTTTCAATCAGGACATTCTATTGCCGGAGATCCCGGAACAATGTCATTTACATTGAACGCCCCGACAAGGATTCTTTTGGATATGAAAGGATATCCCGGAGAATTATTCACTCAGTTTTCTGGCCTCCAGCACTTCCCGTGCCTGATTCAAATGCCTTTCCTCATGCGCGACAATGATTTCGATGGCATCATCCAGGGAATAAACAATATTTCTGTTGATGGGAGAACTTATGATATACTTCCGGTCCAGATATTTTTCCAGGGAGTTGATCCGAACCATCAGATCCTGCTGATGCTGTTGAAAACGGCCGGTAATATCCGCTGATATTCTACTTTGTGCAGGCTCCCAGGGACGGAATGTCTTCGTCTTTTTTTTCATCCCGGGGTTGACGTATTTCAGGATCATTTTTCCCATCATGGAGGTGATGAAAGGTATCCTGCCCATTAACGGTGTTGTATACGTGTCCTCCTTTATCTGATCGAAAATCGGAAAATAGGATTCATTGGTAGTCATGACATGGTCCATTACCTGGGCGATACTCCAACGGTCCGGTCCGGGTTTCCAGTTGAGGTCTTCCTCAGAGAGTTTGCCGAATTCCGTCATGATTGAAGCTGTTGTCTTTTGTATTTTATGATTCCAGTGGGTCATTCTTTCCATAGTGAACCTGTTTTATGATGTTGCAGGGTATATATTAATAAAATTACATATTATTGGCATTTATTGGTGGGTATGAAACCAATAAAATCATATGCTCAGGAGTACGTACTGGCCATCTCTATTTCTGCCGTGTTGATAGTGAAAATTACGGGATCATGGCTGAGGCGTATGTCAATCAGTTTTTTATGAAAAGACTGAAGATATATCATATTTTGGCATAATTAAACAATTGGTTGAAACTTTTTAATATAAATGTCTGATTATCAGGATATATATGGAAAATATAGGATATTTCAGGATATAAAACGGAAACCGGGTCATTGAAAACCATGGTAAAATGATTCCGTAACCTTGAAAGGGTTCTGCATTTCCTTCAGGCCAAAAGAAATTTCTTCGGGAATATTTATTGGCTTTTTTCACAGCATAGTTATATAATAAACAGATCCAGTGATCTAAGGTGACGGTTAACTATTTTTGGATGAATCGTAACCCCGCATGCCTTTATTGAAAAAATCCCGGACATCAGGGTCACCGGAATCAAGAGCTTCAGATAATGTTCCATAAAAAATCACCCTGCCCTCTTCAAGAAAAACGATTCGGTCGGCAATCCTCAGGATACTGGATACCTGGTGCGTAATGATGACCATAGAGATACCAAGCTGTAACTTTAAATTCACCAGAAGGCTATCCAGTGAAGCCAGAGAAACCGGGTCAAGACCGGCACCAGGTTCATCGCAAAATAAAAGAGGCGGATCCATGATCATGGCCCTGGCAAGTGCTGCCCTTTTAAGCATGCCACCGCTTAACTGCGAAGGATAATGATCGTAGACATTAACCAGATTTACCAGGTTCAGTTTTAACATTACAATACTCCTGATCATTTCATCATCAAGATCAGTATGCTGCTCGAGTGGAAGTCCCAGATTTTCACCGATGGTCAACGAATTCAACAGACCTCCGTTCTGATAAAAAACCCCAATTGCCTTGTATAGCTTTTTCTGTTCGGATTCGGTGATCATGGATAAATTTTTTCCAAGAATGGAAATATATCCTTCCTGGATGTTATAGAGCCCGAGTATATGTTTCAGAACGGTTGTTTTTCCCGATCCGCTGGCACCAAGAATTACCGTTATCTCCTGTTCAAAAGCCCTGAAGGCAACTTTATGCAAAATTTGCCTTTCCTCGAAAGTGGCAGACAGGTCATTAACCTCGATGATGCATGGATTTTTTTCCATCATTTATCTGTAAAATAACAAACCCAGGATGCTGTCAGCAATGATCACAAGGGAAATGGCGACAACCACAGCCAGGGTGGTAACTTTTCCGACTCCTTCTGCGCCCTCCGTCACACGTAAACCAAAAAAACTTCCAGTTAACACAATCAGACCGGCAAATATAAAGCTTTTCAGTATGCCAATGAGAATATCCCGGTTGTACAGGGATTCTCCCATGCGGTTGATAAATACCATGGGGGAAATATCAAGATAAAAATTAGCAATCAACATTCCTCCGAGTATGCCCATGACATCTGCCACAATGGTCAGAAATGGAAAGGTGACAATACTGGCATGCATTTTAGGCACGACCACAAACCGGATGGGATTCATGGCCATGGTTTTCAATGCATCCAGTTCCGAGGTCACTTTCATCGTGGCGATTTCTGCCGCGATGGAAGAACCGCTTCTCCCGGCAACCAGAATCGCCGTGATCAATGGGCCCATTTCGCGCATCATGGCAATCACCGTCAGATCTACAATAAAAATATTGGCCCCGAAATTTCTGAGCTGTGCAGCCGATTGAAGGGCCAATACAAGGCCGATGATGAAGGAAAGAATTCCAACGATATAAACAGCATTCACGCCAATAAGTACGGCCTGATTATAAAACTCACCCTTCCGGTGTGTTTTTGAAATGAAAATGTCTGTAATGGACCAGTAAGTAACATTTGCAGCAAGGATGACAAATGCCATTACATATTCAAAAAAGAAAAAATGGACGTCTTCACCGATCCTGGCTAAAAATGGGGGTTTATCGGATTTTTTTTCGTGGGTGGATTTTTCCAATTTAAAAATCTCCATTTTTTTTCTGATAGAATCAGATCCTCCCCTGAATGTCAACTGCACATTGAATTCACTTAATTTCTCCTCAAGATAATAGAAGGAGGTAACCCCGGCGCTATCGATGGATTCCAGTCCATTCAGATCCAGAATGACCGTTGTTCCATGATCCTTCTGAAATTTTTTCAGAATCTGCTTAACGAAGGAATTCACATGTGGCAGTGTGAGGGATTTATGCAGAAGGAGAATATTATCCCTGATCTCATAATCAAAACCTGTTTGATCTGATTTGCCGAGTTGATTACTATTAAACATCAATCCTGAAAATGTTCATGTCATGTGAATCTTATTGAACATCCGGAATTTCCTGAATAATTTTATCCGAAAACCTGGAAAGTTCCCTGAAAAAGATTTCTCCAACGGCTGATGCCAGTAGATTGATATCCTTTTCGGCCAGTGCCACTGTTTCATCAGCCTGATGATGTATGACCACTGTTCCCTGGTCTGTTTCTCTTAATAAAAATTCTACATCCAGGTGGGCGGAAAATAAATTGTGTTCCTGGATCACTTCCATATGATAGACAGTGGTTTCGATCCTGTATGCCGGATCTATTTTCCAGAAGCGTCCGGAAGTACTTTTAAAAACAGGTTCATGATCAAAATAATCCTGAATAATACGGGTAAAGGATTCAGCCGGCCGGATAGCCCACTGATGATATGCGTAAAAGGTTAATTCCTTAATATCGCTGCGGTTTGCGATTTGAGTAGAGGCATAGGCAGGATAGACCTCGACCTGGCCAATTTCACAATACTGATCAATTACCGGCGGACGGTTAATGTCCCTTTCGCCAATGCTGTCCCGTTCTATTTCAATGACATAATATTTGGTTGTGATGACTTTCTGGCTGCCACAACCTGGCAAGATGAAAAGTGAAAGTATAAAAAACAGTATAGACCGCATCATTTTTTATTCATTAGATACTGGTCCGGGGCTTCTTTTGGATTTGTTCCCCTGATCAGGATTGAAGGATTATCATTTATTTTTCGCGATGCTTCTGAAAGATTTTCCAGGGTAATTTTTAAAAGGCGAAGGCTTTCGGAAAAATCCTGGCTGCTTCTGTCCAGATCATTGTCTACTTTCAATAAAAGCTCCTGGGTCTGATTGGCTGCTCTGGCAATATTCTCTATCATCTCACCTATTTTGGCTTCCCTTATTTTCAAGGAAACATCCCTGAAATTAAAAAGTATATCCCCCAACGTATCTCCCTTAACAAGATGGTTTACATAAGTAACCGTTTCGTGCAGGGATGTACTGGACTTTTTGAGACTTTCACTGATTTCCAGGGCGTCCCTGAAAGTGCGGCGAATATCCTCCCGGTTATCATTAACGACGGAATCAACCCTGGTTAAGGTAAGGCTGGCATTTTCAGTCAGAAGCGTTATTTTATCAATCATCCCACTGAACTTATCAAGATTGGAAGGATCCGTAAACAACTGTAGATTATTCAGCACTTTTTCAGCTTTTTCTGCAATGATTTCGGCTTTGCCGGTGATTTCTTCAGTAATGGATGATCCTGCATTAATATATGATCCAGGTTTGAGTGCTTTTGAATCATTGCTTCCGCCCCTGATCCCGATATTCTTCAATCCCGTGATGCCAATGGAAGTAATATCGGCCCTCGTATCTGTTTTAATGGGTGTATCGGGTTTCAGGGCCAGTTCAATAATTACACGATTCACATTTTCCGGGTCAATGGTAATGTCGGTGATGGTACCCACTTTGATCCCCAGGTATTTAACGGGGCTTCCTATCTCAAGTCCCCCGACAGAAATTCCTTCAAAGGATATAAAATATGTATCTTCCTTTACAAAAATTTCGCGCGCCGTAAAATAGGCAACGATAATCAGCAGGATCGTTGAACTGACGACTAAAAAAATTCCCAATCTGATTTTCTGGGCCTGATTTTTCATTTAAGAGAAATTTCGAAATAGAATTTTTGTAAAACGGGATACGGAAAAAAATGGCTGACTGAAAAAGTTGTCTGCACCTGATTTATATATAATGTAAATTTTCGTATCATTAATTTAATATAATTTATCGGCAATTTAAAATCAAGAAGATATTTTTTATGATTTCAATGGATATTGGGTTTCAGAAATTTTTATGCCCGATATTAATTATCCGGGAAATTTCCTGCCGTGGGATTTATGCTGAAATAAAAAGGCAATGCCTGTTTCAACATTGCCTTTTTTATTTGACCTCTCTGTTAAGGATC